>NZ_JANLVV010000150.1:0-83840 GCF_031364185.1 Salinibacterium sp.
GCTTCGATGGGAGCAACACAAAGGGAGGTGGCCATGACCGAGTGGTGGTACAACAACAAGACGGGCGTCGTCGAGGAAGGCCCCCAGTCCCTTGGCGCCGATCGCGATGGACCGTATTCGTCGAAGGAGGAAGCGACGCGCGCCCCGCAGATCGCCCAGGAACGCTCCCGCAGGTGGGCCGCCGACGACGCTGCGGGTGACTAAAGATTCACCATCCCGTCGACAGCACCTCATCCAGGGTTTCGACGAAGAAATCAGCGCTCTGTCGGGTGAAACACAGCGGCGGTTTTATCTTCAGCACACACTGCCGGTCTGAGGTGGGCTGCATGATGATGCCCAGCTCACGCAGCCGCTCGCAGATCGCCGTCGTTTCCTCGGTCGCAGGCTCCAGGGTTCCACGATCGCGCACCAACTCGAGCCCGAGATAGAGGCCGCTTCCGTGCACGATTCCGACGATGGGGTGCCGCGCTCCGAGCTGCTCCAGTCGCGCCTTCAGGTACGCGCCGGTCTCACGGGCGTTCCGCTGCAACTCCTCGTCACGAATCACATCGAGCACGGTCATCCCGATCACCGAGCTGACCGGACTGCCCCCGGCGGACGAGAAGAAGTAACCCTGTGAGCGGTAGTGCTCGGCAATCTCTGCCGTGGTGATGACGGCGCCGAGTGGATGCCCGTTGCCCATCGCCTTGGCGACGGCGACGACATCGGGCACCACCGATTGCTGCTCGAACCCCCAGAACCATTCGCCGAGGCGACCGTAACCAACCTGCACCTCGTCGGCGACGCACAGGCCACCGCCGGAACGGACGGCCGCATAGATATCGTGGAGGTACCCGTCGGGTAGGGCAATCCCGCCGGCGTTGCCGTAGTAGGCCTCGGCGATGAAGGTGCCAATCGGGCTGCCTGCCTCGGCGATGGTGTAGATCTGCTGTACGGCCTCGCGTGCGTACCGGGATGCTTCGGCTCCGCGATAGCGCCCCCGGTAACTGTTGGGGGCGTCGACCGTGTGCACCCACGGCGGCCTGGTGGTGAGCGCATCCGGGTTGTCGGCGATCGACGTTGAGACCGAATCCGACAGGTCTGTCCAGCCGTGGTAGGCCTCCCTGACGGCGAGCACGTCACGTCGACCGGTCCAGGCGCGCCCGATCCGCAGCGCCAGGTCGACCGCCTCCGATCCGCTGTTCACGAAAAACACGGAGTCGAGGCCATCGGGAAGCAGGCTGGCGAGCCGTTCGGCAAAATCGACCACGGCCGGATAGTGGAACCGCGAGTTGGTATTCAACAGGTTCCACTGGCGGGTGAGGGCGGCAACCAGTCGTGGATGGGAGTGCCCGATGGAGGTGACGTTATTGAGCCCGTCGAGATAGACGCGACCGTTATCGTCGACCAGATGCTCCCTCCAGCCACGGACCATCATCGGCGGATCGACATAGTAATGTTCCTGTGCCGCTGCGAGAAAGCGCTCGCGCCGGTCGAGAAGCTCGTCCTCCCGCGGGGTCACGGGTTCGGTCCCGGAAAACAGGAGCGCGGTCGGATCGAGCGAAACTGCTCCCCACGCTCGCACGAGAGCCGACGTGACAGCCCAGGGAATCTCCACACCGTCACGCGCGACGCGGAGCGTGAGCGCCGTCTCGACGCGCCCGATTGGCTCGCCCGCCGCCACCTCGGTTCCGGATGGGTGTCGTGGAATCACCCCGCCCAGCGACATGCGCACCCCAGCGCCTAGCAGTGTCATGCCGTCGTCGGTGTGCTCGACTGTCCCGCCCCAGGGCGCGACCACCTCGTGGGGCTCAGTAACGGCAAGTTCCACGCCGAGCACGCAGTTGGCGGGCTCCGCAGCACTGAGCGGCGTGGCACGAGTCAGTCGAGGTTGTGCAAAGACGGTCATTGTTCCGGATGCGCCCGCAGCCAGCGAGGCGGACGTGATGGCGCGCTCGACACCCGCTTCCGCCCAGCGACCCTCACCCAACTCCGAGCTCGCCGCGGAAAAGTCGAGCGTCGTGATCGCCGAGGCCGCAAGGGTCGGGATCAGCGGTACGAACCGCGGAAGCCGCGGATTCGTTCTTTCCGCTCCCACAGTGTCGAGCACGAGTGCCGTGGCCACCGTGATGGGCAGCGCGGTAGCTCGCTCGAAAATCATCATTTCGTGACCGAGATTGCCGGCGGCATACTCGTTGTCGGGATCGGTGCAACCGACGTGAGCGCCACTGGCCACCAGCATCGCGCCTCTCAGCACGACAAGGGGCCAGAGCGCCTCGGCTTCGGCTCGGCTCAGCGGCCTGACGGCGTGGTAGGCCGTGATGGCAGCCATCACGCTGGTGACTGATCCTCCGGTGTGGTGCAACAGGGAAGACACCGTGACGGCCAGTTCTCCGACAGTCCAGCTGTGGTTAAGGTCCCCGAAATCGATGACCCCATCCGGCACCACACCGTAGCCAGGTGACACCACGATGTTGTCATCGGTGAGATCGCCGTGGATCACCTGCCGGGGAAGCTCGGGCCTGAGGGGCTCCACCATGAGCCACGCGGCCGCAGCCTGTGACTGCAGGCGGTCACGTAGTGGTGCATCGATGACGAAGGGAAGCAGTGCATCCAGAACATCCGGAGCACGGCGAAGGTCCCATTGGTGAGGTCTCATCAGGGCTCGAGCTGGTTGCCCTGCATGCGCCAGCGCGACGTCGACTCGAGCCACCACTGTCCCGATTGCTCTCACGACGTGAGGCGACAGGTATCGGCCGCCCGAGAGCGGTTCTCCTTCGACGAAGGTGAGCAGCCGCGCGTGTAGCACCTGGCCGTCGACGGCGAGGTGTTGAACGTCCATGCCGTCGAGGCCGAGACAGGGTCGGGGGATCCTGATGCCAGGCTCTGCTGCAGCAAGGCGGACTGTGGCAAGGTTCTGGGCTTCGAGTTCAGCCGCGGTAGTAGCCGGGTTGGAGATTTTGAACAGCATTGGACCATCGGCGCCCCGTAGCAGGAAGTTTCGGTCCTGGTGGCTTCCCAGCGATTGTGCTGACGCGACAAGTCCGAAGAGATCGCGAACGAAGCTCTCAGCCTGTGCCGGCGTGACCGGTGGCGGGGTCGATTGCACCAGCGAGAAGTCTCCGGATGTCATGGCATAGCTGTCATTGCTCGATTTACCCTGCTCGGTAGTCATCGCTCAGCACCAGACACAACTCAACCCCGGTCAGTCCTGGTAAGAGTGCTCCGGTCCCGGATACGCACCCCCGGCAACGTCGCCGCGAAACTCGCTCACGGCATCAGTGAGAGTCTGGCGCAGGTTGGCGTACTGCCTCACGAACTTCGGAATGCGCCCTTTGGTCAGTCCGGCCCAGTCCGTCCAGACGAGTAGTTGACCGTCGACGTGTGGGCCCGCGCCGACACCTATGGTCGGGATCGAAAGCTCTTCGGTGACTCTGGCCGCGGCATCCGCCGGCACCATTTCGAGCACCACGGCGAATGCGCCGGCGTCCTCGACAGCATGGGCGTCTGCCAGAAGCTGTTCGATGCCCTCACCTCGGCCCTGGATGACGTGCCCGCCGAGACCGTGTTCACTCTGCGGCGTGAAACCGATGTGCGCCATGAGAGGGATGCCCGCGCTCACGATCCTTCGGATCTGCTCCGCACTGCGCACACCACCCTCGAGCTTGACGGCATGCGCCCCCGTCTCCTTCATGAAGCGGAAAGCGGTGTGCAGAGCCTCATCCGGGCCGGACTCATAGGAGCCGAACGGCATGTCAGCCACGACGAACGCTCGAGACACGGCGCCTGCGACGGCACGGGCGAGCGGGATGAGGTCGTCGATGGAGACCGGTAACGTCGTTTCATAGCCGTAGACGTTGTTGCCCGCTGAGTCGCCGACGAGCAGGAAGTCGATGCCAGCGTCATCGAAGATGCCCGCCGTCAACTGGTCGTAGCTGGTGAGTCCGGTGATCTTGATCCCGTTTTCTTTCGCGCTCTGAAAATGCCTGGTGCGGATGCGCTTAAGGTTCGCTTGCGCTGCCAAGGCTGCGGAGTCAGTCATAACTGGGAGTCTAGCCAGCGCGGTACTCTGGTAACGCTGCCCTGACGCAGTCGAGTGGATTGAGAAGGAGCTTGATGGACAAGCAGCGTGACTTCGTTCTTCGCACGATCGAAGAGCGAGGGATCAAGTTCATTCGACTGTGGTTCACCGATGTCGTGGGAACGCTCAAAAGCGTTGCCATTGCGCCCGCCGAGGTCGAAGGGGCTTTCGCGGAGGGGCTTGGATTTGACGGTTCAGCGATCGAGGGTTTCACTCGCGCGTATGAGGCCGATATGCTCGCCCACCCTGACCCCACCACCTTTCAAATTCTGCCCTGGCGCGGCGAGATCGACCCCACCGCGCGTATGTTTTGTGACATCACCACTCCCGACGGCCAGCCCGCCGGCTCTGATCCAAGAAACGTGCTCAAACGCGCGCTCGCGAAGGCCGCCGATCGAGGGTTCACCTTTTACACGCATCCTGAGATCGAGTTCTACCTGCTCAAGTCCTCGAAACTTAAAAACGGCAGGCCAGAGCCGGTCGACTCAGCAGGATTCTTTGACAATGTTCCCGGGGGAACGGCGCACGACTTTCGACGTCGGTCCGTTCGGATGCTCGAAGATCTCGGTATCTCGGTCGAGTTCAGTCACCACGAGGCCGGACCCGGCCAGAACGAAATCGACCTACGCTACGCCGACGCCCTGACGACGGCCGACAACATCATGACGTTCCGCACCGTCATTAAAGAGGTCGCTATCGAGCAGGGTGTCTACGCGACGTTCATGCCAAAGCCGATGTCTGGTCATCCCGGGTCTGGGATGCACACCCACATGTCGCTCTTCGAAGGCGATGCCAACGCCTTCTACGACGCCAGCGGCCATTACCAACTATCGAAAATCGGACGGCAGTTTGTCGCCGGCCTCCTGAAGCATGCTCCCGAGATCACCGCAGTAACAAACCAGTTCGTCAATTCGTATAAACGGCTGTGGGGCGGAGACGAGGCGCCGAGCTTCGTCACCTGGGGTCACAATAATCGTTCGGCTCTCGTGCGCGTGCCGCTCTACAAGCCAAATAAGGGCCAAAGCGCCCGCGTGGAGTATCGCGCGATTGATTCGGCAGCGAACCCGTATCTCACCTTCTCGCTGCTCCTTGCCGCAGGCCTGAAGGGAATTGAGGAGGGGTACGAGCTGCCTCCCGAGGCAGAAGACAACGTCTGGGAGTTGTCCGACTCCGAGCGCAGGGCGTTGGGCTACAACCAGCTGCCGGCTTCCCTCGATCACGCCGTCTCGATCATGGAAGATTCCGAACTCGTCGCGGAGACGCTTGGCGAGCAGGTCTTCAACTACGTACTGCTCAACAAGCGGCGCGAGTGGAAGCAGTATCGGGCGCAGGTCACGCCGTACGAGTTGGAGTCGAACCTGGAGATTTTGTAGGCCACCCGACCATGCTCAGGTCCCAGACAACGCTGACTGAACTGGCCAAGCTCGGCTTCGCCGAGCTGGGGGTCGCCAGTGACAACCTTGTCGCGCTCGACGCGCCGACATTGCTGCCGCATTTCGCTGCGGCGGCAGACCCAGACCAGGCACTCCGCCTGCTCGTGTCACTGCGCGAGACGGCGCCAGCAGAGGTGCAGTCGCTGCTCGACGACACGGATGCCGCGGGTCGTCTAATCCAGATCCTGGGCGCATCGTCCGGTCTTGGCGAGTTCTTCGCACGGAGGCCCTCTCAGCTCGACGTGCTCCGCACCGTGCTGACCGCGCCGCCGGCCTCGGCGGAATACAACTCGGACATGCTGGAGGTTGTCGCCGGGCTCGACGGGGACGCGGCGTGGGTGGCACTGCGGGTGCGATACCGTCGCCATCTGGCCCAGCTTGCGGCATGGGATCTCTGCCAACCCGATCCGCTCGCGGCTGTCGACCGGGTCGCTGCAGCCCTTGCTGACCTGGCCGGATCAACCCTTGATGCCGCGATTACGGTTGCCCGGCGCGACATGAAGTTCCCGGCCGACGAGGTGGCGGCGACGAGGCTGTCCATCATCGGGATGGGAAAGGCCGGCGCACGCGAGCTCAACTACCTCTCTGACGTCGACGTGATCTTTGTGGTTGACGGCGACGGCGACCTGCCAGACGATCGTGCCGTGCAGATTGGTACCAGGCTGGCCATCAGCACGATGAAGGTCATCAACGAGCTCGCGATTGAGCCCGGCCTCTGGGAGGTTGATGCGAACCTGAGACCCGAGGGCAAGGATGGCGCGCTGGTGCGCACCCTCGAGTCACACGTGGCCTATTACGAGCGGTGGGCCAAGAGCTGGGAATTCCAGGCGTTGCTGAAGGCCAGACCACTCGCGGGAGATCACGAACTTGGCCTCAGCTACATCCAGGCACTGGCCCCCATGGTGTGGTCGAGTGCGTCGAGGGAAAATTTCGTTGAGTCCGTGCAGCGGATGCGAGAAAGAGTGACGGCGCACATCCCCAGCGACGAATTGGATGTACAGCTGAAGCTGGGCCCCGGAGGCCTGCGTGACGTGGAGTTCACCATCCAACTTTTGCAGCTCGTCCACGGCCAGGCCGATGAACTCGTGCGCCAGGTGGCCACCCTCCCCGCCCTGGTCGCTCTCGCGGAGCAGGGATACATCGGCCGCGTTGAGGCTGCAGAGTTCGCGCTGGACTACCGGTTCCTGCGCCTCCTGGAGCACCGACTCCAATTGTCGCGGATGCGCCGAACTCACCTCATGCCTACCGATCCGGATGCGCTGCGTGTGCTCGCGCGATCCAGCGGGCTTGCCACCACCGCCGATAAACTCACCGAGCAGTGGCAGCGCACAAAGCAAGCAGTGCGAAAACTCCATGAGCGTCTGTTTTATCGGCCTCTGCTTTCCGCCGTTGCCGCTCTGCCGGATGGGGGCATCGCGCTGTCCACATCCCAGGCGCAGGCGAGGCTCGCGGCGATCGGCTTCCGTGACGCGCGCGGTGCGCTGGGGCACATCGGGGCGCTCACCGGGGGAGTGTCCCGCCGAGCCAGTATCCAGCGCACCCTGCTGCCGGTGATGCTGGAGTGGTTTGCCGAGGGCGCGGATCCTGATCGAGGTCTCTTGGCCTTTCGACGGCTCAGCGAAGACCTGGGTGAGACGTACTGGTTCCTGCGGATGCTGCGGGATTCTTCCGGGGCCGCTGAGCGGTTGACCCAGGTGCTGTCCGGGTCGAAGTTCGTGGGTGACCTATTCGAACGCATCCCCGAGGCGGCAGCCTGGCTTGAGAATGACGACGAGCTCAGGCCGCGTTCGCGTGCGCTTCTTCTCGAGGAGTCACGGGCTACCGTCGCGCGACATGACGGTGACATGGATGCTGCGGCACTCGCCCTACGTACTGCCCGCCGCCGCGAGGTTTTGCGCACCGCGCTCGGCGGCATCCTCGGCATGACGAGCATCGAAGAAATCGGATGTGCACTGTCCGATATCACCACCGCGGTTCTCACCGGCGCCCTTGCGCTCGTTCACCGGTACGGAGACGGGATCGAATTTGGCATCATCGCCATGGGGCGCTACGGGGGAGCGGAGCTCGGCTTCGGTTCTGATGCAGACGTGATGTACGTCTATCGGCCGGCAGGGGCTTTACCCGAGGAAGCCCAGGCTCGTGCTGAGCAGATTGTGCGTGGGCTAAGCAAGTACACGGAGGATCTCAGGATTCCACTCGACCTCGACATCGGACTGAGACCCGAGGGCAAGAACGGTCCGATGGTGAGATCCCTCGATTCGTACCGTGCGTACTACGCTCGCTGGTCACTCACCTGGGAGGCCCAGGCGTTACTGCGCGCTAGGGGTGTCGCGGGCGATCCTGGCGTTCTGGAGGCCTTTGAGGAGCTTGCCAACGACGTGCGATATCCATTGGAGATCGCCGAGCAGGATGTTCGGGAAGTGAAAAGGATTAAGGCCAGGGTTGAGGCCGAACGTCTGCCCCAGGCTGCCGATCCGGCCCGCCACCTGAAACTAGGTCGGGGTAGCCTGAGCGACGTTGAGTGGTTCGTGCAGCTTCAGCAGCTCGAGCATGGCGCGACCATGAGGGGCCTGCGTACGACGTCGACCCTCAGCGCCCTGGCTGCGGCTGTCACCGGAGGCCTGATCCCGGCGGGCGACGCGAAGAAGCTTCGGGATGCCTGGATGCTGGCCTCCCGCGCCCGTTCCGCTATGACACTCTGGACGTCCAAGACTGCCGATGTGCTTCCGACGGACCGACAGCAGCTCGATGGGGTGGCGCGGCTGCTCGAGTATCCGCCGGGCTCTGCGAGCAGGTTTGAAGAGGACTACCTACGGGTGACGCGACTCGCCCGTCAGGTGTTCGAAAAGCGATTTTACGGGCCGCCGTCGCGCGCGCCCACCAACGGTTGAGGAGCACTTTGCTCCCCGATGGACGTCCTGAGAACGAGCATCCCGTTTCGCGAATGTTACGAACGTGTAAACAATATTCTCGCGAATCTCGCAAAACTCGACCGTTTAGGGTGGGGGATGTTTGTACCCCGTTCGGGAGGGCTTCGCAGTTCAGAGGTTCAGTGCTTCTGTGTGACAAATAGTCAATAGACGAAATTGTCTACCCTCAAAAGCGACAACATATTTCGACGAAACTGCTGTCCAAGGTGGACTTTTGCTCTGCCCCATAGCGTCGTGATCGAGCCATCACTGGTATCGGCGAGAACGGCTTTTGCGGTCTTGGCCGGCACCCCCTAAAGCACCGAAGTACGTCAGCCGAAGTGCCCACACGGGGCAGATCTGCCGATCGCATTTTGGCCCCGGATGTGCCGCCGATCGACAAAATTCTCGAATTGCACTCGGTGATTCCCTCCAGCAATAATCAAGCAACTCAATGCCGAGACACATCCTCAGCGCGGTGGATGATCATTCATCATCATCACAACGTCGGGGGCATTCGTGTTCATTTTCCTGCTTCAACTGCGCCACATGATCGACGGACATCCTGAGATTTACATGTTTGCGGTCTACTCAGCGCTCATATGGCTGCTCTGGGTGCTCAAGGTTGTGCTGTCATCGCGGTACCGACCGTTCACCGGCACATTCGAGGGCACCACGAGTGTTGTGGTTCCCGTGTTGGATGAGCCGGAAGAGTTGTTTCGGAGTGTGCTGGCACGCATGGTTGAGCAGCGGCCGTCCGAGATCATTGTCGTGATTAACGGGGCTCCGAATCCTACGCTCGAGCGAATCAGTGAAGAATTCGCACCCTTGGTGCGGTGGGTGCATACCCCGATTCCAGGTAAACGCAATGCGGTGATGATCGGGACAGAACTGTCGACGGGCGACATCACTGTGCTTGTCGATTCGGACACAGTCTGGACAGACAACACGCTGTCGGAGTTGGTGCGGCCCTTCGCGGACTCGCAGGTGGGTGGCGTGACTACGCGCCAGCGCATTCTTGAACCCGAACGCAGCTGGATTACTCGATGGGCAGACTGGCTTGAGAATTCGAGGGCGCTGTACTCGATGCCAGCCCAGAGCGTGTTGGGTCAGGTGGGCTGCCTGCCCGGGCGAACGATCGCTTTCCGCCGGTCGATCATGACCCGGGTGATGGAGCGCTTCATGACCGAGCGGTTCATGGGGGTGTTCATGGAAGTGAGTGATGACCGGACCCTGACGAATCTCGCTCTCCAGGAGGGTTACCGCACGGTGTACCAACACACATCCCTCGTTTTCACTGACGCACCGCTTGAGGTGAGGAAGCTGTTCAAACAGCAACTGCGCTGGGCGCGCGGGAGCCAGTACAACACGCTGCGGATGCTGCCCTGGATGCTGGGTCACGCGCCCTTACTCGCGCTGTTCTTCATTATGGATATCATCCTTCCCTTTCTTCTTGCGGGGGTCATCGCGGGATGGGTGTACCGCGCTATCAGTGGCCAGGGTTACAACTTCTACGAGGGCATACTTTCCGAATACGGCCTCCAGGGCGGGATTCTGCTCGTGCTCGCCCTCATGGTGGTCTCCTCGGTGCTGAGCATGGCCATCCGGCAGCTCAGGCACCTTTCAGAGAAGCCCTCAGACTTCATCAGGCTGCCGGTGTTCATCGTCGTCTCGACGGCGTTTTTGATGCCCATACGTCTTCTTGGGTTCTTCAGGATGGGCCATGCGAGTGGATGGGGAACTCGTGCCGGTGCTTACGCTGGCGGCAAGTCCAACGACATCTTGGTCGATCAGTGGACCGATTCACGGGACACAGAGATCGAACTCAATTCTGGGCACGACAGCCTCTCCCGTCCCGGAGCGCTGCTGGAGGCCGCACCGCGGCGTTCCACGCGAGTGGCGGCCCCGGTATCGCAACGACGCCGACTCAACCCGAAGGCCGCATGGCCCTACATCATCGGTTTCTCGATCTTCGCTTTGGAGGCATTTTTCATTGTCAATTTCTCGTAATTTCACTGTCCGGCGCGGCCCAGCAGCATGGTGGGCTGTGAGTAGTGCGCGATCTCGATGGACGGGTGTCGGTGCGGCCACTCTCGTGCTGGCCCTCGGCGTAATCAGTGCATTTGTCTGGACCTCTCCTGGCAACCGCGTGACCGAGGCACTCGGTACCGCCGCACGCAGCGTCATCGAAGGCGAGACCCTGGCGCAGGAGCGCAGCGCATGGAAGAAGGAGGAAAAGAAGCTTCAGAGTGAAATCCGAGTTCTTCAGTCTTCCGTTGCCCTGAGCAAATCCAACCTCAGGGAAACCAACTCCAAGGCTGCTGCCCTCCAGCAGGCGCTGTGGAGCACCCAGGGCGCCCTCACAGCGCTCAAGGCCACTAAGCCGGCGAGCACCCCCAAGTCAGCGCCCCCAATCTCACGCCAGCCCGGGTCGGAATCGGGATCCGATGTGGTCACCGCTCCGTCGAAGGCCGAGCTCCTCAATCCGGCATCGTCGTACCTCGGTCTCTTTACCGAACAGGCTCCATTCAACTGGGCAACGTACGACGCTACTTCGGCTCGATTGGGAAGCATCCCGAGCGTCGTGGGCTATTTCGGTGGCTGGGATGAGCCCTTCCGCTCGAATGCGATCACTCGCGCCTGGGAGCGTGACACTCTGCCCATCCTGACCTGGGAATCGCGCCCGATTGGCTCTGCGAACGATCAAGTCACTGAGCCCGACTACACATTGCCGGCGATCATCGGTGATCCGGATGCGGGCGTCGCAGGTTCTCACGATGACTACTTGCGCCAATACGCCCGTGACATCGTGTCCACCGGCTTGCCGATGGGTATTCGGCTCAATCATGAGATGAACGGGATCTGGTACCCGTGGGCTGAAACTGACGGCCAGGGCAACCCCATCAATTCGAACAGGGTAGGGGATTACGCGAAAATGTGGAAACACGTCCATGACATTTTTGCCGAGGAGGGTGCCAATGATCTGGTCATCTGGATATGGGCGCCAAACATCGTCAACAATCTGCCCGCCTTGCATCAGGCATCCGGATTTCTTGACGGACTCTATCCCGGCGATGAATATGTGGATTGGGTGGGGCTTTCCGGATATCTACGACCGCCCTACAAGCCCGATAATGATTTTACTTTCGAGTATTCGTTCGATGCGAGTCTCGCTCAGCTGCGCAGCATTACGCAAAAACCTATCTTCCTTGCTGAGATTGGCGCGTCAGAGATTGGCGGGCATAAGGCAGCCTGGATTACGACTCTCTTCGAGGCGTTGGCCAAGCCCGAGAACGATGACATTGTGGGTATTTCCTGGTTCAACATGGCGATCACGACCTATGTCGAGGGGGAGCGCGCAACCAACGACTGGCGAATTGATTCCCGCGCGGACTCGCTGGCGGCATTCGTCGATGGGCTGGCTCGTCCCGACAGCGATTTCGCACTCAATTCACGCTGAACCGACTGAGAAGGTATACACATGAAAAACACAGCAGCCGCTGGCCAGGAAAGCGAGCAGTCTGGAAAAGCGGCACGGCCCAGGCTCAGTGTGGTGGGAACGGGGTACCTTGGTGCGACGCACGCCGCCGCCATGGCCGAGATGGGTTTCGATGTCATTGGCGTAGATTCAGATCCAGCCAAAGTGCGTCAACTGAGCGAGGGCAGGGTGCCCTTTTTCGAACCTGGTCTGCCGGAACTTATCCGCACCCACGTCGATAGCGGACGATTGCGTTTTACGACTGACCTTGCCGAGGCGACGTCCAATTCCGACGTGCATTTCATTTGCGTCGGCACTCCCCAGCAGCGCGGAAGTAATGCCGCAAACCTCAGCTACGTCGAAGAGGCGACCCGGCAGGTTGCGACCTTCCTGACCCACGACGGCCTAATCGTAGGCAAGTCGACTGTGCCCGTGGGCACAGGGGCGCGTCTGCGGTCGATCATCGCGAACGCTGCCCCCGCAGAGGTCAATGTCGAATTGGTGTGGAACCCAGAATTCTTGCGTGAGGGCAAAGCCGTCGATGACACGCTCGCCCCTGATCGCATCGTGATCGGGGGTGCAACAGCACAGTCGGAGGCAACGCTTCGCGCGGTATATGCCATTCCCATCGCGGCTGGTGCCCCGGTGATCTTCTGCGACCTTCCGACAGCCGAGCTCGTAAAGGTCAGTGCCAACGCTTTCCTGGCTACCAAGATTTCCTTTATCAACGCTATCGCCGAGGTGTGTGACGCCGCGGGTGCAGATGTCGCCGTGCTTGCCGATGCGCTTGGACACGATGTGAGGATAGGACGGCAATTTTTGAATGCCGGCCTTGGATTCGGCGGCGGATGCCTGCCGAAGGACATTAGAGCCCTCATCCATCGATCCAGTGAATTGGGCGCGATGAAGGCGGCGGCGCTTCTCCAGCAGGTGGACGAGATCAACATGTCGCAACGCCTGCAGGTGATCGATCTTGCGATTGAGGCGTGTGGCGGATCTGTTCTCAATCGAAGAATTGGTGTTCTCGGTGCTGCCTTCAAGCCGCTTACGGATGACGTACGCGATTCTCCCGCGCTGAATGTTGCTGCAGCACTGCATCTACGGGGTGCCCAGGTTGTCGTTTACGACCCCGAGGCTACAGAAACGGCACACAAGATGTTTCCCACGCTCACCTATGCCGAGTCTCTCGAGGAGGCGGCCTCCGGAGCCGATGCAATCCTGGTTGTGACGGAATGGGACGAGTTCAGAAGCAGCGACCCTACGGCCCTGGGCGACATTGTGAAGAGTCGCGTGATTATTGACGCCCGGAATTGCCTCGATGCAGTCCTGTGGCGAGCCGCTGGCTGGTCGTTCAGCGGGCTGGGAGCATCATCGTCTCGACCACCGATCATTGACGGTGTTGGGCAGGATTTGACGAGACGGCCTCGGCAACTTGTGAATTCACTTTAGAGACCAGTACCTAACCGGGCGGTCGCACCTTCGGCAGGGTGCGACCGCATGGCTAGCCTTGCGCTTATACCGAGTAGTACAGCTCGTATTCGAACGGTGTAGGTCGTTGTGCGGCCGGGATGATCTCTTTCTCACGCTTGTACGCGATCCAGGTTTCGATCAGGTCGGGAGTGAAAACATTGCCTTCCGTCAGGAAGTCGTGATCCGCCTCCAGAGCGCGCAGGGCCTCCTCGAGTGACGCGGGGACTTGCGGGATCAGCCTGGCTTCCTCCGGGGGAAGCTCATACAGGTCCTTGTCAACGGGCTCATGCGGCTCGATTTTATTTTTGATCCCGTCGAGGCCGGCCATCATCTGTGCGGCGAACGCGAGATATGGGTTTCCGGAGGCATCCGGTGCGCGGAACTCGATGCGCTTGGCCTTCGGGTTGGTACCGGTGATGGGAATGCGGATGGATGCCGAGCGGTTACCGGCCGAGTAGACCAGGTTCACGGGAGCTTCGAATCCGGGAATGAGTCGACGGTACGAGTTCAGCGTCGGATTGGTGAACGCGAGCACCGCCGGAGCGTGTTTCAGGAGACCGCCGATGTACCAGCGGGCGATGTCGCTCAGGCCGCCGTACCCTTTTTCGTCGTAGAAAAGCGGTTCAGATCCGTTCCACAGTGACTGGTGGGTGTGCATTCCGGAGCCGTTGTCCCCGAAGAGCGGTTTGGGCATGAATGTCACGGTTTTGCCCCACTCGAGCGCCGTGTTCTTGACGATGTACTTGAACTTGAGGAGGTCATCCGCAGCATGCACCATGGTGTCGAATCGGTAGTTGATTTCGGCCTGGCCGCCGGTGCCCACCTCGTGATGGGCGCGCTCCAAAATGAGGCCAGCATCAATGAGCTTGAGACACATGTCGTCGCGAAGGTCGGCCTGCTTGTCGACGGGACTCACCGGGAAGTATCCACCCTTGAAGGGGGTCTTATTGGCAAGGTTGCCACCCTCCTCCGAACGGCCTGAGTTCCAGGCGCCCTCCTCGGAATCGACAGACCAGAAGCTGCCGTTCTGCTTGACGTCGTATCGCACGTCATCAAAGATGTAGAACTTGGCCTCGGGGGCGAAGAACGCGGTGTCGGCGATACCCGTTGAGGCGAGGTACTTCACGGCCTTCTTCGCGACCTGGCGTGGGTCACGGCCGTAAATCTCACCGTTACGTGGGTTGTAGATGTCGAAGATCATGATGAGCGTGCGTTCGGTGCGGAATGGGTCGACGTACGCCGTCGACACATCCGGGATTAGCTGCATGTCCGATTCGTGGATGGAGGCGAAGCCGCGAATGGAGGAGCCATCGAACATCTGGCCGACGGAGAAGAACTCCTCATCAACGGTGGACGCCGGGATATTGAAGTGCTGCTGTACACCGGGAAGGTCGGTGAAGCGGATATCAAGGAATTTGACGTCAGTGTCCTTGATGAACTTGAGCACTTCGGAAGAATCACTGAACATGTGAAGGACTCCAATGAGCGTGGTGCTGAACGGCAGCAAGCGCCGCCACCCCCGAGGGTAAGGGCAGGGAGTTTCCTTGGGGTCACGCAAATGTTTCCGACGTGTTACGCGTTGACGTTTCGATAGAGTTGAGGGGTGTCAGGAGCAAGGTCATCCGCGTCGAATTGGCCCGGCAGGCGCCTCGGCCTCCCCGAGGCTGGTTCGCGTTCTCTTGCTCGACCGGGTCGACGATTCGCGGCGATCGCCATCGACTGGGGCATTGCGGTAGGCGTCTCTGTTGTTTTCTTCGACTATGACCCGCTGGCCACACTCGCAATATTTGCCGTTGCTCAGGCGGTCGTTCTCATCACGACAAACGGCAGCATTGGCCATCTATTGCTCGGTATGCGCGTGGTTCCGCTGGCGGGAGGCTACCTCGGGCTCTGGAGACCGCTGGCGCGCACGATCCTGGTGTGTCTGGTAATCCCTGCGGTGATCTGGGATGCCGACCAGCGCGGGATGCACGACCGGCTCATCGGAACGGTGCTCGTGCGCCGTTAGCGCGGTCGCGGCGCACGGACCTTGGTCGGGTCCATTCCCTTGGGGATAGGGAGACCATTACGCCCAAGGGAATTGAGTCGGTTGGATACCGCGAGGATCTCGGGCTTCCGCAGCGCAGACTTGATCGAGCGCAATTTCACCGGGAGCTTATGAAGGGGCACCGACTCGGCGTCGGGCCCCACGTAGAGAAAAGTCACAGGCACGTTCGGCAGGATACGCGTGATATTCCTACGTTCGCCCTCAAGCATGGGCTGGGTGCGACTGCGCGGACCTTCACCGATCAGTGCCACCCCTCCGCGGCCGACGGCGCGATACACGGCATCCTGGGTCTTTGGGCTCACCGCAACCGGCATTTCACTCGCGGTCCAGCCATTGCGCAGGGAACTTTTGAGCACCGCACCCACCGCGCCTGGCTGACCTGCGATTTGGCTGTAAGCGGCGCGTTCGGCGCGGCGACCCAGCACAATCAGGAAGACCAGGACTCCACCCAGCACACCAGCGACGATGTACAGCACGAACCCAAGAATCTGGTCACGTGAGAGCAGGAACGCCAGGACCAGACCTATCAGGACCGGGCCGAGGAAGGCGAGCAGCAGAAACCAGATGGCCAGGCTGTCGTAGCGTCGGGTCATCTGGAAGACCTGGTACATCTGCTTCAGTCGGCCCGGCTCTTTAGGAGCTTTGGGCGCTGTGTTAGTGGTGCGTGCCATGAACCAAGGATACGGCCTCTGTCGATACCGCCTGGGCGAAGCCTAGGTCTGCACTGGCCAGATGACGCAACGATTCCGGGATGTCGCGGCCTTTGCGCTGCATAGAGCGCGCCCACAGGCGCCCAGCCCGGTAACTCGAGCGCACCAGCGGACCCGCGAGAACTCCGAGAAAACCAATTTCTTCCGCAGCTTCGCTGAACTCTACGAATTCCTGCGGCTTCACCCATCGGGCAACAGGAAGGTGTCGCGGGGTTGGACGTAGATACTGGGTGATCGTGATGATGTCGGTTCCGGCGTCGTGCAGATCATGAAGTGCCTGGACTACCTCCCTGGGCTCCTCGCCCATGCCAAGGATAAGATTGGACTTGGTAATCAGCCCCGCGGCGCGTGCCTGGCTGATGACCCCGAGGGATCGTTCGTACGTGAATGCGGGACGAATTCTCTTGAAAATGCGGGGCACCGTCTCGACGTTGTGGGCAAAGACTTCAGGACGTGACGAGAAGACCTCCTGAAGCAGATCGGGATTACCTGAAAAGTCGGTCGCAAGGATTTCAACACCGGTTCCTGGATTTCGATTATGGATCTGCCGGACAGTTTCTGCATGCAACCAGGCGCCCTCGTCGGGCAGATCATCGCGGGCTACTCCGGTCACTGTCGCATACCGGAGGTTCATCTTCGTCACGGACTCGGCGACCCGGCGGGGCTCGTCCCTGTCGTAATCCGCGGGTTTGCCGGTGTCAATCTGGCAGAAGTCGCAACGACGAGTGCACTGGCTCCCACCGATCAGGAACGTCGCCTCGCGGTCTTCCCAACATTCGAAGATATTCGGACAGCCAGCCTCCTGGCAGACCGTATGAAGGTTCTCCTCCTTCACGAGGTTCTGAAGCTGCCGGTATTCAGGGCCCATTCGTGCGACAGTCTTGATCCACTCGGGCTTGCGCTCGATAGGTGTCTCCGCATTTCGAACTTCCAGACGGAGCAATTTGCGGGCTCCGTGCTGCTGGGCGCCGGTGTCGACCGTCACTGTGCGCTCACCAGGCTGCTGCTGAACGCGGCGCGCACGACGGGTACGACCTCTTCGGTAGAAACATCCCGTCCGAGTTGACGGGAAATCGAGGTGACCTCGGCGCCAACAATCCCACACGCGATAATTCGACCGTAGGCATCGAAAGAATTATTGCAATTCAAGGCAAACCCATGCATCGTCACTCCTTGCGACACTCTTATTCCGATTGCGGCGATCTTCTCGTTGTCGCCAATCCAGACGCCTGACCGCCCGCTCACCCTGTTCGACTCGACGCCGAGACAATGGAGCGCCTCGATCAGCACACCCTCTAGCCTCCGCACATAACCGACCACGTCGATCGGCTCGGCGAGTGTCAGGATCGGGTAGCCGACCAGTTGTCCCGGGCCATGCCAGGTGATCTTGCCGCCACGATCGACGTCTATGACCGGGGTTCCATCGGTGGGGCGCTCGTGGCTCTCGGTTCGCTTTCCTGCGGTATAGACCGAGGGGTGCTCCAGAAAGATCACGGTGTCTGGCGATCGTCCACTAACGACAGCGGTATGGGTTGCGCGTTGAAGCTCTAAGGCTTGCAAATACGGCACGGAGTTGGCGCTTAGCCCCGCGACGACATAGTCGACCACATTCCAAGTCTAAGCCAGTCCACTACGCCTCCCCAGCCGCTCGAACCTGGTCACTTCCCCAGATCGGGGATCATGGCCCCGCTCTGACGCATAGTCGCTGCAGGCTTGTGGCGTGGTGATCGACTCTCTTGGCGGCTATCGCCTCATTCGTAAGCTTGGCGAGGGGCCTCGCGCTCAGGTCTTTCTTGCCCACCCCCTTCGTGAAGCCGACGACGCGACCCCGGCAGCAATCAAAATCTTCCATCCGGGTGTCAGCGAGGAGTCGATCACGCTCGAAGTCGAGGCCCTCTCGCGAGGAGCAGGGCCACATTCGCTGGAACTCCTCGATCTCACCACCGGGCCGGGCGGTGTGCTGGCTCTCATTCTCACCAGGTGCGCGAATGGCACCGTCGGGCGGCTCATTCGCGAGCGCCCCGACCTCAGGCCGGGGGAGGCCATCACGATACTGGCGCCGATCGCGCTCACTCTCGGCCGGCTTCATGTTTCGGGCGCCACGCACGGGGCAATCAGGCCAGACTCTATCCTGTTCGACCAGTCGGGGGCGCCGACCCTCGCCTGCTTCGGTAACGCGCGGCTCATCGATTCCGGGATGCCCGCCGCGGGTCGTGACGCACAGCCAGGCCTCCAGTCAGACCTTGAAGGGATGCGAGCACTCGCAACGCTTGTGCTCGAACACGTTCACGATGACGCAGCGGCGAACCTGGTCGAGTGGCTGAAATCTTGTGTCCCGGGCGAGTCCGGATGGCTAGAAGCGTTCGCCTGCCTCCTCTTCGACCTGGCTGAGCCGTTGGCCATCGACCTTCGTAGTGACCACGCGTCGATTGCACAGTCGCCGCCCTCGCGGCTCAGGCGCGCGGATCCCGTCCCTGAGGCCCCGACGCTTCGAAGAGCTGCCCTCCTGGACTTGCCCGATTTTGTGCTGAGGCTCATTCCCGACAAGCTCGCCATCCCCGGTGTCCTCCTGAGCGTTCGCACGGTGTTCTCCTCTGTACGCCCGAGATTCTGGGTGACAGCGGGAATCGTCGCAGCGACCCTTTTGGTCGCGGTTGTCGCTATTCCGCCGAGCAACTCTGATGCGATGCGTGCTCCGGCTGCGTCCCCGGTGTCCATGCCCGGGTCACCTGAGACCACGGGGCCCAGCGAAACTCACGAGCCCAGCGATACAGACGATGCTGCGGCTGCTGCAATTCTTCTGCTCGCGCAACGGCAAGTGTGCATCTCAGAGCTTTCGCTCCTGTGCCTGGATGCCGTCGACCACCCCGACTCTGCCGCATCGATTGCAGATCAGTCCCTGCTCAGTGACCTTCAGAGCGGTGCCGAAATTCCAAATACCTGGGTTGTGACACCGAGCGAGGTTACCGTGGTCGAGCGTCTGGGTGACTCTGCGATCGTCCGCCTTGGAGACCCCATAGGCTCCGAGCCCATCTCGCTACTTCTGGTGAGGAGTGAGATGGGCTGGCGTATCCGAAGCTACCTGCAGCAGTAGCCTCAGATTCCCAGGTCTTTCTCGAAGTCGCCACCCTCAAGACGGTGCTTGACAGCAACAAGGAATCGCGCGGCGTCCGCGCCATCGACGATCCGGTGGTCGTAGCTCAATGCGAGGTACACCATTGAGCGGATCGCGATCGCGTCACCCGACGCGACGCTGATCACGACGGGCTTCTTGGCGACGATTCCGGTGCCGAGAATTGCGGACTGGGGAAGGAATACGATCGGGGTGTCGAACAGGGCACCACGAGACCCTGTATTGGTGAGCGTGAAGGTTCCGCCCGCCAGCTCGTCGGGCTTCAACTTATTGTCCCGCGTCCGAGCGGCCAGATCGGCGATCTGGGAGGCGAAGCCAGCCAGATCAAGAGTCGCGGCATCACGGATCACCGGCGTGAGGAGTCCACGCTCAGTGTCGACGGCGATGGCAATATTCTCGTGCGGCGGATACACGATCGTGTCTCCGTCGATGGTCGCGTTGATAATCGGGTTCGATGCCAGCGCCTCGGTTGCGGCGAGGGCAAAAAACGGAAGGAAAGAAAGCTTCTGACCTGTCGCAGCAAGGAACTGATCCTTTACGCGGTTTCGCAAGCTGGCCACCAGCGTGACGTCCACCTCGACCACCGAAGTGAGCTGCGCGGATGACTGCATAGATATGACGGCACGCTCGGCAATCACCTTTCGCAGTCGAGACATCGGAACGGTAGTTCCCCGCAGCGCCGAGATTTCTGGCGGCGCGGTGACAGTGGGAGCGGGCACCCCTTCTCCTGCCGGCGCGGTGGTGGCGACATTATTCGACGCCTCGAGCACGTCCTGCTTTCGGATGCGTCCGCCGACGCCGGTTCCGGTCAGCAGGTCGAGATTGATGCCGCGCTCGTTCGCCAACTTTCGGACCAGTGGCGTGACGTATCCAGCGTGGGCGTCGGGCGTTGCTGCGCCAGTAGTAGGCGCTGCTGCCGGGAGAGTGATCGTTGTTGCTGGTGCCTGGCCTGGAGGATTGTTGACTGTTGCCGTGCCGGTAGCGTCGGCTTCGAGAGACTCGTCAGTGCTGAATTTATCGGGCGCGGCCTCTTTGGGCGTTGCTTCGGGAGGCGCTCCGGCGGCGGGAGGCGCTTCGGCGGCGGGAGGCGCTTCGGCGGTGGAAGCTGCTTCGGTTGGCGGTGCCTCGGTTGGCGCTGGCGCGTCTGTGGAGGGAACCTCAGCGGCAGGCGCCATGTCGGCAGGGGCTGCGGCAACAGTCTCAGGCGTGGTCGGCGCGACTTCTGCCGGGGCTGCTTCGGATTCCGCTGGTTCAATCGGAGTCTTGGAGTCGGGCAGCAGTTGCTCCACCGGCGCCTCGGGCGTGGGCGAGACAGGATCTGCCGAAGCATCCGAGTGGGGTGCAACGGACGCGTCGGCTCCTGCATCCACGCCATCGCCGATGGTGACCAATGCTGTCCCAACTTCGACGGTCTCGTCCTCGGCGACCAGGATGGCTTCCACCACGCCGGCGACGGGGGAAGGAATCTCGGTGTCGACCTTGTCGGTTGACACCTCGAGCAGCGGTTCATCCACCTCGACCCGGTCCCCGACCTTCTTGAGCCAGCGGGTGACCGTACCCTCGGTAACACTCTCGCCGAGTGCCGGAAGGCTGACGGATTCGCTCATCAGTGATGCTCCTTTGTAACGCTTCTACGCAATAGCTTAGTTAGGCGATCGAGTCGGTGGACTAGATCGCGTGGAGTGGTTTACCGGCGAGGGCGAGGAAGGCCTCACCCAGGGCCTCGTCCTGCGTGGGGTGTGCATGAAGCAGGGGAGCGATGTCCTCGGGGTATGCCTCCCAGTTGACGGCAAGCACGGCTTCCCCAATGAGTTCACCGACGCGCGCACCAATCATGTGAACCCCGATTACTGGGCCGTCATTGAGGCGAATCACCTTGACCGATCCTGCGGTTCCGATGATGTGACTTTTGCCGTTCCCCGCGAGGTTGTAGTCATACGTAGTGATTTTTTCGGCGCCGTACTGGGATGCTGCTTTCGCCTCTGACAGCCCGACCGATGCGACCTCAGGATCGCTGTAGGTGACCTTGGGAATATTGGCGTCGTCAATCACGATCGGGTTGAGGCCAGCGATCTCTTCTGCAACGAAGATGCCCTGCTGAAAACCGCGATGTGCGAGTTGCAGCCCTGGGACGATATCGCCGACGGCGTAGACGCCTGGGACGCCCGTGGCGAGCCGCTCGTCTGTGATGACGAAACCACGATCCAGGGTCACTCCAACCTCCTCGAAACCAAGGTTGGCAGTCACAGGACCACGCCCCACCGCGACGAGGAGCAATTCGGCCTCAAAGGTCTGTCCGTCTTCGAGCGTGACCACCACACCGTCATCATTCTGTGTGACGCCCTGGAAACGGGTACCGAGCGTGAATGCGATTCCACGCTTTCGGAACGCCCGCTCGAATTGCTTGCTGACCGACTCGTCCTCGTTCGGAACGAGGTGGGGCAGTGCTTCGATGATCTGCACGTCAGTTCCCCAGCTCTTCCAGATGCTGGCGAACTCGACGCCGATGACGCCGCCACCGAGAACGATGACTTTTTTGGGTACAAAGTCGAGCTCAAGAGCCTGTTCAGAAGTGATCACCCTGCCACCGACTTCGAGGCCTGGGAGTGAACGTGAGTACGAGCCCGTGGCCAGGATGACATTCTTTCCTGTCACGGTGTCGTCCCCGACCTGAACTGTCGTCGGCGAGATGAGCGTGCCATGGCCTTCGATCGTGGTGACCTTGCGCGCCTTCAGCAGGCCCTGCAAACCACGATATTTGCTTGCCACGATCTCTTGGCGGTAGGCGGTGACAGCGGCGATATCGACCCCGCCGAAGCTGGCGGTGATCCCATATTTGGCCGAGTCACGGGTCACATCGGCAACCTCGGCTGAATGAAGCAGGGCTTTCGTCGGGATGCATCCAACATGCAGACACGTCCCGCCGACCTTGCCCTTCTCAATGAGGCCGACGGTTAACCCCAATTGGCTGGCGCGCAGTGCCGCGGCATAACCGCCACTTCCGCCACCGAGAACGACAAGGTCAAAAGTGTGCTCTGACAATCCAGCAACTCCTCCATCAGAATCTGTGTTCCGGCACGCCAACGAGTGTGGCGAAAGACCGGGCTGGGCGGAGAAATCCCGCCTCAAGCACCCTACTACGATCGAGAAAATTCCTCTGCCAGCTCGATCAAAGCCCGCACCGAAACCCCCGTCGGGCCCTTGCCGGTGTATCCCCATCCAGCACCGCCGTTATTGGCTGCACCAGCGATATCCAGATGAACCCACGGAATGGTGGGTTCATCGTCGCCTTCGCCGGCGGTGCCGACGAAATCCTTCAGGAAAGCGGCGGCGATCATCATTCCCCCTGCGGTGTTCCCCGGCTTGATGTTGGCGATATCGGCGACATCAGAAGCAAGGAGAGGACGAAGCTCCGCCGCGATTGGCATATGCCACAGAGTTTCGCCAACGCTGTTGCCTGCTGCCACGACTCGGCCAGCCAGAGCCGCGTCGCCCATTATCGCGACATATCGTGTGCCCATGGCGACGGATGCGGCACCAGTGAGTGTCGCGACGTCGATGATTGCGTTGGGGTGTTCCTCACTCGCCGCTACCAACCCGTCAGCCAGTACCAGTCTTCCCTCGGCATCGGTGTTCAGCACCTCCACCGTCGTGCCGCCGCGAACCGTAATGACGTCGTTTGGGCGCATCGCCGAGCCGGACGGCATGTTCTCAGCGAGGCACAACCAGGCCGTCATTCGCAATGGAAGCCCTAGTCTCGCCACGGCGAGTATCACGGCGAGAACCGTCGCGGCTCCGGTCATGTCGTACTTCATTCCGATCATGGAGGCCGGCGGTTTGAGCGATAGTCCACCAGAGTCGAAGGTAATTCCCTTTCCCACCAGCGCCAGGTGCTGGATGCCTCCGGCGGGGGAATAACTCATCTTGACCAGTCTGGGCCCGCGGGTGGAGCCGAGGCCGACTCCGAGGATCCCGCCGAATCCGCCATCGGCCAGGGCCTTTTCGTCGAGTACCTCGACGGCGACGTCTGCGTGTCGTGAAAGGGACACTGCGGCGTCGGCGAATGACGCCGGATAGAGGTCATTTGGTGGTGTGTTAACGAGGTCACGCACGGTGTGCACGGCCTCGGCTATCACCCCTGCCCGCTCGGTGAGTCCTTCCGTGGTGTTTCTGGTGGCGACGGTAATCTGCACTGCGGGTTGCTGTGTGGCTTTTCGTGGGTTGGTCGTGTACCTGGTGAAGGAATATGCGCCGAGGGCTGCACCCTCGAGTACCGCGAGCACCTCGGCGTCTGATTCGGCGGGAAGGCCGAACAGGAGTGAACCGATACCCCTAAGCTGCCGTGCCGCTGAGCCGGCCGCGTAACGCAGGGAACTCGGCGTTACCAATCCTGAACCAAGCCCGACGAGAGCGATGCTGATGGCCGCCCCGCCCAGGCCGGGAACCCGGTGAACCTCATCTTGGGCCCCGGTCACACCTAGCGAATCGAGACCGGCCTGGAGCTGCGTGAGGTGCGGAGCATCGGTCAGCAGCAGCGGGCCGCCCGGAGATTTCATCACTCCAATCACGAGGACATCAGCTTCGATGGCCAGTAACGGTTCGGTGGATGTGGTAAGAATCGGAACTGTCATCCAACAATCGTATCTACGGGTGAATGGCCATCCAGACGTCCCCGACCCCGATGGGCCTGCCCTGTTCGCTGTCGGCGCTACCGCTCGGTGACTGTTCGACCGTCGCGGTGCGGTGGCCGCGATTAGGCTTGATTCATGCGCGATCCGGCTGGCCTCCACGACCTTTCCACTGACGTAAGTGTGCCCGCCGGCCTCAACCTCGTCGCAGCCCTTACGGGCTTCGCTGACGCCGGTTCAGCCGTAACGCAGCTGAGCGACTACCTGCTCGACACTATGAACCATTCAGTGGTGGCACGCTTCGACAACGACACACTTCTGGACTACCGTGCGCGTCGCCCAGTCATATATTTTGACCAGGATCACGTTTCCGACTACACGCCGTTGTCTCTGAATCTGTATCTGATGAAGGACGAGCTCGAACAGCCCTTCCTGTTGCTCACGGGCTATGAGCCAGATTTCCAGTGGGAACGGTTCACGGCGGCTGTGCTGCAGCTCATCTCGAAATTCGACGTCAAGTCGACAACGTGGGTGCACGCTATCCCGATGCCGGTTCCCCATACGCGACCAGTGGGAACGACCGTGAGTGGAAACCGCACCGAACTCATCGAATCTCTGTCGGTGTGGCGGCCACGCACGCAGGCGCCCGCGAATGCGCTGCACCTGCTCGAGTTCCGGCTGAGCGCCCTGGGTCATCCCATCGCCGGCTTCGTCTTGCTGATTCCGCACTACCTCGCTGACACCGAGTATCCCCTCGCGGCGGTGGCAGCCATCGAGGGGGTGAGCGCCGCGACGGGCCTAATCTTTCCGACCGACCGCCTTCGTGAGGAAGGAAGGGACTTCCTGGCCAAGATCGATGCGCAGGTGGAGAATAACCAGGAACTTGCCCGCCTGG
Organism: Salinibacterium sp.; assembly: GCF_031364185.1. Lineage (NCBI taxonomy): Bacteria > Bacillati > Actinomycetota > Actinomycetes > Micrococcales > Microbacteriaceae > Salinibacterium > Salinibacterium sp. Next base: position 24,764 of record NZ_JANLVV010000150.1, read on the forward strand.
TGGGAACCCTCGAAGAGCGACACGACAGCTATATGCAAGACAACCCGCTTCGTTCACCCCTCACCGACATCGACGGAGCGCTGCCCACCGCAGACGAGATCGCAGCCGAGCTTCAAAATTTCCTCGCAATCCGGCGAAACGACGACACGAACCCGACTGCCTGATCGAGGCGAAGGTGCCAGCCGTCCCGGCGTCGGAGGCTCACAGCGATGAGTTCGCATGACGAGCTGGTGTTGGGAGTGCTTTTGTTAGTTGGTTGGCAGCCCATGAGCGGTTCTCTACACCAACGTGTGGGTTAGCCGTGGGCTGAGTGCGTGGCAATGTGGAATAAACACAACCCTGCAATGGGTTATTTTTGCGGTACTGGTAGCGGCGGGGAACAAGGTGCCGTTCCGGCTGGCGTGCCAATTCTGAACCGCAGACGGTCAGAGAACCGTGTTTATTAGGTTAGTACAGCAGCGGTGTCAATAGCGGTATGAAACCCGTGCAATAATTGAATACGAGACCCGGTCAAGTTCCAGGCAACCACCCCATCCGCGCGATGAGTTGGCCTAAAACTTGACAAGGGTCTTAGTGCTGCCCCTGAGGCTGCTGCCCCTGAGGCTCCTGTCTCAAAGTCCGCTGGCCATAGGTCCGCTGGCCACAAGCCCGCTACACAGGGCCTGCCACCAACAAGTCGCACAGAACCAACAAGCCGCACAGAACGCGCTGCCCACACTCCTGAAAGGTGCTTCGAATGGCAACCCGAACCAAATCCGTACCCGTCGATGATGCGGTCGTCGAAAATGACATCGCCACGTCAAAGCCCGCGGCAGTGAAGGCCGCTACGGCGAAGGTCGGCACAACTGTCACGGCTGCGCCCGCGAAGGGTGCCAAGAAGGCGGCCGCCCCTAAGGCGACGGCAAGCAGGGGGCGGAAGTCGACTGTGAAAGCGGGCGATGAGAACGGACCTGACGAGACGGGGACTGACGAAGGCGTCGACATCGACGCAGGTAATGACCCTGAGGTAGCCATTGTCGCGGTCGATAGCGCCAAAGTTGATGGCAAAGACGATGACGCGAAGGACGAGTCGTCTGACGAAGAGGACGACGAGAACCCCAAGTCGACCAGTAAGGATGAGGCGCTGCCGACGGGCGCCCTTGTATTGTCCCTGGTGGACGACGATGACGACGTGCCTGTCTATTCGGCGGCGATCACGGGTGCCACGGCTGACCCCGTGAAGGACTATCTGAAGCAAATCGGCAAGGTCGCGCTTTTGAACGCGGCCGAAGAGGTCGAACTGGCAATGCGTATTGAGGCTGGTCTGTTCGCCGAAGATAAGCTCTCCGGAATGTCCGCGACCGAGTTGCGTTCTGCGGTCGGCCGCGAACTGCAGTGGGTAGCCAAAGACGGGCAGCGCGCCAAGAGCCACCTGCTCGGTGCGAATCTCCGACTGGTCGTGTCCCTGGCAAAACGGTACACCGGCCGTGGAATGCAGTTCCTTGACCTGATCCAGGAAGGTAATCTGGGCCTGATCCGCGCCGTGGAGAAGTTCGATTACACCAAGGGTTTCAAGTTTTCCACGTACGCGACCTGGTGGATTCGCCAGGCGATTACGCGCGCCATGGCTGACCAGGCTCGCACCATTCGAATCCCCGTGCACATGGTAGAGGTCATCAACAAACTCGCCCGTGTGCAGCGTCAAATGCTCCAGGATCTCGGTCGCGAACCTACTCCCGAAGAACTTTCCCGTGAGCTCGATATGACACCGGAGAAGGTCATTGAGGTGCAAAAGTACGGTCGGGAGCCGATCTCGCTTCACACCCCTCTTGGCGAAGACGGTGACAGCGAATTCGGTGACCTCATCGAAGACACTGAGGCGGTTGTGCCCGCTGATGCTGTGGGCTTCACGATGCTTCAGAAGCAACTCGAGAGCCTCCTCGATTCCCTGTCTGAACGCGAAGCCGGTGTGATCCGAATGCGTTTCGGCCTCGGAGACGGAATGCCGAAGACGCTCGACCAGATCGGTGACACCTTCGGAGTGACCCGCGAGCGGATCCGACAGATTGAGTCCAAAACGATGGCCAAGCTGCGTCACCCGTCACGATCACAGTCGCTGCGCGACTATCTCGAGTAAACTCGTGGCGGATTCTTCCATGGGGCAGGCCAACGAGGGCAAGTCACTGACGGTCTCGATCGACGGAGTGGCATATCAGCGAATTCCCATCAGGACCCATGTGGTGATGCGCGAAGACGTTCTGCTTGACGTAATCGTGAAGTACGCCAACGAGTCCGTGCGCGACGGAGACGTGTTCTTCGTTACCGAGAAGATCGTCGGCATCACCCAGGGGCGGGCATTTCCGTTGGAAGATATCCAGCCGCGTAAACTCGCCATCACCCTATCGAGATATGTCACTAAGACATCGCACGGCATCGGCCTGGGCATACCCGAGACGATGGAGATGGCACTGAGAGAGTGCGGCACCCCCCGAATCCTTCTTGCCGCTGCGGTAGCTGCGGTGACAAAGGCCTTCGGCAGGCGGGGAGATTTCTATCGGATCGCCGGGTCCAAGGCGCGTGCAATCGACGGCCCCACCAAGAATACGATTCCTCCGTACGATTCCCAGGTTGTCCTCGGCCCGTCGCGACCCAACGGAGTCGCGGCTGACATCAAAGCCGCCCTCGGAAAGTCACTCGATGTACTCGTAGTTGATATCAATGATTTTGGTGGCAACGTGCTTGGCTCGACCGCCAGTCGCACGGTTGACGAGCTCATGGTCAGAGTGTTGAAAGACAACCCGCTTGGTCAGGACCGGCAGTCGACACCGATGGGGATCATCCGCCGCGCATAGCCTTCGCTGCTTCATCCGCTGCTGTGGTCACAACCAACACAAGGTGTGCGTTAGCGTCCACCAGAAGTGAGCGCTTGTCTGACGTCAGTTGCTAGCGGAACTAGAAGTCGATGACCTCGCGGAATCGAGGGAGCAGGCCGATTTTATTGCCCGTCAGGCTCGGCTTCATCTGGAACACTCCAGTGTTGTAGTTGCCTTCGATGATGACGGGGTGGTCGTTGGCTATCGCGACATCCCAGCCGACATAGGCAATTTGGGGGACGATCCTCGCGACAGTGTCGAGGAGCGCCAAGACCTCGTCGAACAGCGGCACCCGGAAGCCGACGATAGATACGCCGGTGAGCGGATGAGTGGTGAACGTATGAGCGTCCTTATCGAACGCACCGTACGGCGCGATCCCGGTCTTCTCGTCGATCACGGTGTACATGCCGCCTCGGGCGTAGTTGTCGACGTCGGCTCCGTTTCCCAATCGAAGCACGGCCTCCATGACGTGCACGTTCGTGCCATCGAAGAAGGTGATCATCCGCAGGGAGTTCACGCTGGTTGGACACAGTGCCGCCATCGCTGGGTGCTGGGTAATGAATGCCTCGACGAGAAACTGCTCGTCCGTCAATAGCTGCGAACGAAGGTCATCGAAATCGACCGTGTCATTCGCGAGGTATTTACGAATGCCGGCACCACCCATGCCATCCAGTCGCTTCGCCATGACGGACCCGTGATGCATGACAAACTGCTGCAGCTCTGCAGTGCTCGTCGTTCGGACGTCAAGCCAGGCGCGACCGAGGTAAGGGTCGAACAGGCGGTTGAAGGTCAGTTTGTCGATAAACTGTTCGCGAAATGACCGCTGGTTGTATTTGATGACGATGGCATTGGCGTTGCCGCTGGTGATCCACGTGCGTCGTTCCCTGCTGCTAAGCGACCAGAATTCGAACTCCTGATAGTCGAGATACCCGGCCTGGTAGACGACCGAGCATACGACCATGTCGACGAGGATGACCCATCTTGGTTTGCCGCTCAACGCAGATACGGCGGATGCGACGACCAACATGTTGCGCACGTCGAGGCTCTTCAGCCGCGAGAGGTAGTGCCTTATCCGCTTCACGGTGCTCCTGTCGCCGAACTGCTGTGGCCAAAGAGATGAGGGCCGGCGCTGGCGCCGACCCTCAAAAACCTACTGCGTTGAAGTTGCTTTCGAAGCGTCAGACCGTGCGGTCCTCGAGGAGTCGACTCGACTCGTCATGCCAGTTGAGGGCTGTCGGAAAAAGCTTGTCTTTGAACTGGTTGCCGTGGTGGGCACAAAACAAGAGGTCGCCACTATTCAAGGTAACGCGGATGTATGCCTGGGCACCGCAACTGTCACAGCGGTCGAGAGCCGAAAGGGTGTAGTCGAGTTCTGGATTTATCTCAGTGGTGATCTGAGTCATGAGCAGCTCCATTCGGGTCGACGGGTGAAATACCGTTCTCTAATACAAACACGACTCTGTAGCAGAGGTGGGCCTTTTAGCGGTATTTCGCTGAACGCGTAGTGGTCGAATCGCCAAGACGGTCGCTCGCCGGCTTTCGAGTGTCGGAGCACGCGGGGCTGCATCGTGAAACGTAGTCTTGTAGCGGGCTTTGGCCGATGACGCAGTGTGATTTCAGGAGGATAGCCATGTCGAGTGCTGACTACTCAGCTCGCCATCTTTCGGTGCTCGAGGGTCTTGAGGCCGTTCGTAAGCGCCCCGGCATGTATATCGGCACGACCGATTCCCGCGGGTTGATGCACTGCCTATGGGAGGTTATCGACAACTCTGTGGATGAAGCCCTTGGTGGCCATGGCTCGGAAATCAGCGTCGTGCTTCATCAGGACGAGAGTGTGACAGTCCGCGACAGGGCACGAGGAATACCTGTCGACATTGAGCCGAAGACCGGTCTGTCCGGGGTCGAGGTTGTGTTCACCAAACTGCACGCCGGCGGCAAGTTCGGTTCGGGCTCGTATGCCGCATCTGGCGGGCTGCATGGGGTCGGCGCATCGGTTGTGAACGCCCTGTCTGAGCGTCTCGATGTCGAGGTCGATCGCGACGGTAAGACCTGGGCCATGTCATTCCATCGGGGTGAGCCGGGAATTTTTGACGATCGTGGGGGCGAGCCCACCCCCGATGCGCCCTTCACACCTTTTGTCTCTAATAGTGAATTGCGCGTGGTGGGCACCGTAGCAAAAGCGGTTACGGGTACCCGCATCCGGTATTGGGCTGACCGCCAAATTTTTGCCAGGGGGGCTACTTTCCAGACCGAAGAATTGCTCGACCGGGTTCGCCAGACTGCATTTCTCGTGTCCGGGCTGCGGCTCGACATCACCGATGAGCGGCCGACAGTTCCCACGCACGAGAACTATCACTTCGACGGCGGAATAGGGGAGTTCGTAGAGCATCTCGCTACCGACGTTGCGATCATGGACACCTGGCGAATGACAGGGGAGGGCTCCTTCACCGAGACTGTTCCCGTTCTTCAGGAGAACGGTCACATGATTCCAACTGAGCTGACACGAGAGTGCCAGGTGGACGTTGCGCTTCGGTGGGGTACCGGATACGACACCGTATTCAAAAGCTTCGTCAACATCATCTCCACTCCCAAGGGTGGTACTCACCAGGCGGGATTTGAGCAGGGGATGCTCAAGTTCCTTCGGGCAGAAGCAGAGAAAAATTCCCGCCGACTCAAACTGGGCAGCGATAAGCTCGAAAAAGACGACATCCTGGCTGGGCTGACCGCCATTCTGACCGTGCGCGTGCCCGAACCTCAATTCGAGGGTCAAACAAAGGAGATCCTCGGCACACCCGCCGTTCGCAGTATTGTCGCCCAGGTTATAGCCAGGGCGATGGCGGAGCGATTCACCTCGACTCGGCGCGAGGACAAGGCCCAGTCGGCCCTCGTGCTCGACAAGGTCGTCTCCGAGATGAAGTCACGAATATCGGCCCGGGCACATAAGGAAACGCAGCGCAGGAAGAATGCGCTGGAGAGCTCATCACTGCCTGCGAAGCTGGTCGACTGCCGATCGAATGACGTGGCCAACAGCGAACTCTTCATCGTGGAAGGTGATTCGGCGCTGGGCACCGCGAAACTGGGGCGTGACAGCGAGTACCAGGCGCTGCTGCCTATTCGCGGGAAAATACTGAACGTGCAGAAAGCCTCGGTGAGCGACATGCTGTCAAACACCGAATGCGCTTCCATCATCCAGGTGATCGGTGCAGGATCAGGGAGAAGCTTCGACCTGTCGGCGCGGCGGTATGACAAGGTCATTATCATGGCCGATGCCGATGTCGACGGGGCTCACATCCGCACGCTTCTTCTCACTCTCTTCTTCCGCTACATGCCAGAGATGATCGCGGCAGGCAAGGTCTACGCCGCGGTGCCGCCGCTGCACAGGGTCATCGTCATGAATCCGGGCTCAAAGCCAAATGAGACGATCTATACCTATTCGGAAGCCGAATTGAACGGAGTTCTTTCCGGCCTGAAGCGATCTGGCAGGAAGTACCAGGATCCGATCCAGCGTTATAAAGGCCTCGGAGAAATGGATGCCGACCAGTTGGCGACCACCACGATGGATAGACAGCACCGGACGCTGCGTCGGGTAAATTCACCCGATGCCGAGATGGCAGCGACAGTGTTCGAGCTCCTGATGGGAAACGATGTGGCTCCGCGTAAGGAATTCATCATTGCGGGCAACGGCCTCAACAGGGATCGCATCGACGTCTGACCTCGCCACATAAGACGCGCTACCGGCTGGCCAGACTCGATACGTAGACTGCGCGAGTGAGAGTTGAGACAACGGGCGGTGTGGTCGAGGGGATGCTCAGACGTGGCTTGCGGATGTGGCGTGGTATCCCGTACGCGGCACCGCCTGTTGGGGCTCTCAGGTTCAGGGCGCCAGCCCCCGTGGTGCCCTGGGAGGGAGTTCGTGATGCCACCCGCTTCGGCCCCGTGGCTCCACAGGACCGCAAGGGCCAGTTTCTCGGGCCGGCCCCACACGTGCTCATATCGGAAGACTGCCTGACACTCAATGTCATCGCTCCTCCTGATGGCGAGCGGTTGCCAGTCATGGTCTGGATTCACGGTGGCGCCTACAGCGTCGGCTCTTCGCGTGAGATCCGCTACCAGGGCGAGGTGCTGGTGCGACGGGGTGTGGTCTTCGTCAGCATGAACTACCGGCTTGGTTCGCTGGGTTTTCTTGATTTCAGCAGTTTTTCGACCTCACAGCGACCGCTCGAGAGTAACGTCGGCCTGCGCGATGTGGTGGCTTCCCTGGAATGGGTTCGTGACAACATTCACGCGTTTGGCGGCGACCCACATAACGTCACCCTATTCGGAGAATCTGCCGGCGCCAACGCCGTGACGACGCTCATGACAGTCCCTAGTGCACACGGTTTGTTCATCAGGGCCATCGCCCAGAGTTCGCCAGCCAACGCGGTGTATCCACGCGAGCTCACAGCGCAGTGGGCCGGCGAATTCGTGGAACTCCTCAGCAAGGTGGTCGACGATCTAAGCACAGACAGCACCTCCACCGAGGACGCGGGTGAGTTGTTGGTGTCGTGTGATGTCGCTGTGCTGGTGCAGGCGACCACTCGGATGCAGTTGCTCACCCCCGACCGCAATCCGGGCACGGTCGCACTGTGCCCGGTGATAGACGGAGAGTTCTTGCCGGAACGCCCACTTGATGCCTTCAAAGCGGGTCGTGCCCACGCCGTGCCGCTCATCATCGGCACGAACGATCGAGAGGGCTCGCTTTTTCGGGGACGCCTGGACATTCTGGCGACCACGCCGCCTCGCATCCGGGCCATCTTCGCGAAGACGCGCAAAAAGTCGCGTAGGGCGTTAAAATCGCAGTACCCGGGGCTACCCGCTCGTCGCCCTGCTACTGACTTTGGGGGCGATTACGCCTTCTGGTTCCCCTCTGTGAAGGTCGCTGAGAGACACTCGCGGTTCGCCCGCGTGCATTTCTACCGGTTCGACATCGCACCACGGCTGGTGCGACTGGCGGGTTATGGCGCCACACACGGGCTCGATCTCTTCGCGTTGTTCGATCGGATGGATGGCACATTCGGTCGGGTAATGGGTGCCCTTGGTGGGAGGGCCTCATTCAAGCGAGCAGGCATCCGGATGCAGCGGAACTGGGTCAGCTTCGCCACGGACGGCTCACTGCTCGAGTGGCCGAAATACACACCACGTGCCCGTCGAACCCTGGTGATCGACTCTGTTGATCGAGTCGAGAAGGATCCCCGCGGTGACCGCCGGCGTGCCTGGCAGGACTTTGTACCGCACGTATGAACACCTTTGTCTATCGTGAATGGGCCGCCGGCAGCGCGGTGGTATCTGGTGCGCGGTGGGGACGATTCACGAGGGATCCCCGCATCGAGCCCTGATCTCACACGGCTGAGCCGAGTGAACCCACCAGTGCGTCGAGCTGGACGCCCGAGGCATCACGCTTCGCTCCGGCATCGGGAAGCCGACGCACCGCGCCATCCGAACCGACGGCCACCGCTGGACCTTCACCAGCCCAGGCCAGCGCGAGAGCGTCCTCCCCCTTCAGGAAGCTGTGCGCTCGCACACCGGCCGTCGCTCGACCCTTGGTCGGGAACTCCGTGAGCGCTGAGACCTTACCGCGACCGGGATCGACACCGGCGATGGTCGCGGTCGACATCGAGACCGTCGCAACCACATTCTCGGCGGTCGGATCGACAACGCCAAAGAACATCACCGTCGCGTGCGGAGAGAGATTGATTGCCGACATACCTGCGGCCGCGACTCCCTGCGGTCGCACGGCAGCAGATCCGAATCGAAGTAGCCGGGCGTCGGAAGTGATGAAAATGAGTTCGTCGCTGTCAGCGGCGAGCGCGGCACCCACCACCTCATCGCCCGCCTTCAGTGTCATCATATCGACGTCGGGCCGCGCGGGCCATGAAGCGGGAATTACACGCTTGACGACACCCCGGCGCGTACCGAGAGCAATCGGTCGCGCGGAGTCAAGGGGCACGATGCCCACCACGTGTTCCTTGCCACTGATCGCGAGGTAGTCATTGATTTTCGCTCCGGCAGCCAGCTGGATCGAGTTTGAGGGCACACTGGGGAGGTCAACCGCAGTAAACCGGATGAGTCTGCCGCGATTCGTGATCGCACCGATCTCGGTTCGGCTGGTGGTAGCCACTCGCGATCGGATCGCGTCGTGCCGTGAGCGCCGCCTGGCAGGTGCCTCCGCAGGCTGGCCATCGGCGGTGTCGACTCGGATCGCGCGACCCGTGGTCGAGAGCAGCACCAGGCACGGGGCATCCAGAATCTCAAGGACGGTCGGCGATTTACGTGAGGCGGAAGTCGTCGCAATCGACGCTCGAGCCTCGGTCAGGAGGGTGCGTCTCGGAGTCCCGAAGCGCTCGGCGACCTCTTCGAGCTCATCCGAGACGAGCTGAGCGATGCGAGCAGGGTCAGCGAGGAGACACTCGAGGTACTCGATCTCAGCGCGAAGTTTCCCGGCCTCGGTTTCGAGCTCGATGCGGCTGAATTTGGTGAGACGCCGCAGTCTCAACTCGAGAATATACTCGGCCTGCAGTTCGCTGAGGTCGAAGACATCCCTGAGGCGTGCTCGCGCCTGGTCGCCGTCATCGCTCTGCCTAATGACCTGGATGACCTCGTCGATATCGACGATGGCGACCAGAAGTCCTTCCACCAGATGGAGTCGCTCAGTGCGTCGAGCCAGCCTGAACTGGCTGCGGCGCCGTACCACGCTGAGGCGGTGGTCGAGGTATACCCGCAGCAACTCCTTCAGGCCGAGCGTGCGCGGCCCGCCGTTGACCAGCGCGACATTATTGATGCTGAAGCTGTCCTCAAGCGGGGTGAGCCGATAGAGCTGTTCCAGCACGGCATCCGGGCTGAAACCGGTCTTGATGCCGATGACCAGCCGCAGGCCGTGCTTGCGGTCGGTGAGGTCGGTGACATCCGACACCCCATTGATTTTCTTGGAGTTGACTCCGTCTTTGATCTTCTCGATCACCCGTTCCGTGCCGATAAGGTAGGGCAATTCGGTCACGACGAGACCCGTCCGGCGAGCCGTGATCGCCTCGACCGAAACCCTGGCGCGCGTTTTGAATGCCCCGCGGCCGGTGGAGTACGCGTCTTTTATCCCGTCGAGTCCGACAATGGTGCCTCCGGTAGGGAGGTCTGGTCCGGGTACGAACGCCATCAGGTCTTCGAGGGATGCCTGCGGGTACTCAAGGAGGTATCGGGCCGCAGCCACCACCTCGATCAGGTTGTGCGGCGCCATGTTGGTGGCCATGCCGACAGCGATTCCACTCGCGCCATTGACGAGCAGATTGGGGAAAGCGGCCGACAATACTTCCGGCTGGGTGAACTGGTTGTCGTAGTTGGGGATGAAGTCAACGACATCTTCGTCAAGGTTCTCGGTCAGCGCCAAGGCCGTGGCGTGCAACCGCGCCTCGGTGTAGCGCGGCGCAGCGGGGCCGTCGTCCAGCGTGCCGAAGTTGCCGTGACCATCAATCAGCGGCACACGCAACACGAATTCCTGGGTAAGCCTGACCATAGCGTCGTAAATGGACGCGTCCCCGTGAGGATGGAGCTTGCCCATCACTTCGCCGACGACGCGAGATGACTTCACGTGTCCGCGATCAGGCCGGAGGCCCATCTCAGACATTTGATACAGGATCCGACGCTGCACCGGTTTGAGTCCGTCGCGCGCATCCGGCAGCGCACGAGAGTAGATAACTGAGTATGCGTACTCAAGGAATGAGCCCTGCATCTCGGTCGTGACGTCAACGTCTTCGATGCGTTCGCCTGGGGCGGCACTGCTAGTGGGGTGTTCGGGAGTAGCCATAAGATTGCCCCCATGTTACCGGCGCCCAAACCCCGTGGATTGAGCCTTGCCGATGTGTTGCAAAGTTGTCTCGAAGCGGTATCCGGTGTGCACAACCGACTCGGCCTCGGCGTGGCCCATAATGCGATCGTCGTGATGGTTGATGGGCTCGGTGCCGATGTGCTGCGCGCCAGCGCCGGGCACGCGCGCACTCTCGTTGGTGCGATGACCTCACGCTCGGTGATCGAATCCGGGTTCCCCACCACGACGGCGGCCGCGCTGGCAACCCTGACCACCGGAGAGTCGCCAGGGCGACACGGCATGGTGGGGTACAGCATCCTGGATGCGGCACACGATCGAGTGATTAACCAGATTTCGGGCTGGGATGACCGGCTTGACCCCGCGACCTGGCAACGAGTCCCCACGCTGTTCGAGACCGCCCGTGAGCGCGGTTTTGATCCCGTGGTGATTGGACCTGCTCGGTACCGGGAGTCGGGTTTCACGCACGCTGTTTTGCGAGGAGCTCGATATGTTGCCGCAGCGTCGATGGGTGACCGAGCCAGGGCAACCGCCGAGGAACTCTCCACTTCCGGCGCGCCAAAGCTGATCTATGTCTACATTCCCGAACTTGACCAGGCCGCTCACGCACATGGCTGGCAGTCCACCGAGTGGACCACAGCCCTCGAGATGGCCGATGCGGCCGTGCGCGATATCGTGTCATCCCTTGGCGTTCGCGACGGGCTGATCGTCACGGCAGACCATGGGCTCCTTGACGTACCCCGGCATTCCCACGTGCTCGTCGAAGGGAAACTCCTCGACGGCGTTCGATTTGTGGCGGGGGAGCCGCGGTGCCTTCAGCTCTACTTCGAGCCGGATGCGAGCCCCCAGCATCGGGAAAACACCGTCGACCTGTGGCGTCAGACGGAGGGCGGCCGATCGTGGATAGCGACCAGGGACGAGGCCGTTGCCGCAGGCTGGTTTGGGGAGGTCGACACCGAGGTGCTTCCGCGCATCGGTGATGTCCTCATCGCCGCACGGAAGACCATCGCCTATTACGACGGACGCACCGAGAACCGAAAGGGGCGTTCCATGGTTGCTCAACATGGATCGTGGTCGCCGTCCGAGACGCGAGTACCTCTACTTCGCTTCGGAGCCTTTGACCTGGCCTGAGAATCTGGACTCATCAGCGCTTCCCGCCAGCGCTTCCCGTCAGCGCTTCCCGTCAGGCGGGGTCATCGTCTGATCGAGCCCCGAACACTATTTCGTCCCAGCTCGGCATCGACGCGCGGCTCTTCCGCCGAGCGACAGGCTGAGGCGATGTGGTGCGCAGGGGATCTTCTGCTTCGTCGTCGAAGACATCCATTTGCACATCGACGATCCTGATTGATCCCGTCGACGGATGGGATGCCCTCGCCTCCGAGTCATCGAAGTTGGCGCTCTCCCGTTCGCCGCGTCGCCGACGCAGGGCCTCGAGCAGATCCGATGTCTGATTTGCCTGCACGGGTCGCAGTTGATCCTCCGCGCGTGGTCGCCCCACCGGAACCGGACCGGGGCGTGCCATAGACAGTTGTTGAGAGTCACTCAATGCGAAAGCTCCACTGTCGAAACGCGAGGAATCACTGGTGGGCTCACCTACCGCACGGAGTCGGGGCATCATGCTGCCCCCAGTGTTGCCCTGCTGGGACAGCGTGATTGCTTCACCGTTGAGCGGAGACAAAGACTGCTTTTTGGGATCAAACCCCCAGCGCGCGTCGTGGTCGATCTCCTTCGCGGTGAACGAGAGTTTGACGATCCATCCTTTTTCTGAATCTTTCCAACTGGCCCAACGCTCATCGGTGGCACCGAGGTCGTGGAGGCGCTCGCGGATCACAGTTCCGAAGTTACGTCCTTGGCTGAGGGGATCCGTATCTGCCGCCGCTTTCACCGCGACCCCGAGGGTCGACTGCACGACGAATTCGCGTTCGGCGATAACCGGCCCCTCGAACCGTTGGATGTACTCCAACGACGCTCCCGTAATCGAGGCCACATCCTGTGCGGACATTCCTGATCTGATGTGGGCCTGTATCTCACGAGGAGATAGCTTCGGCCCCGTGCCAGGGTCTGGCACGCTGTGGCGCAGCTTTGACTGCATCATCTCGTCGATAGGGATGCGGAATCGCGTCCCGTCCTCGGCGGCCACCAGTAGTGCGCCACTCTCTACTCCGATTACTCGCAGGTCCTGCATGCTGAAGCCCTCCAGCCGTGAAGATTTGGCATCAGGATCGCACGATCCGGGGCCGATTGGTGGGAATAGAACGGGCGCGCCGCAAGTTGCACGCAAGGCGCGAAGGTCACGGGACTTCGGTGGTTTGCTATTCCAGATGGTTTGATGCACACTGTCCCCGCGATTTCGTTACAGAACTATCACAACGAGACGCTGACAGAAGTGGATGGGCATGGCAACCGATTACGACGCACCCCGAAAGACCGACGATGACTCCGAGTCGATCGAGGCTCTAAAGGAGCGCGTTCCGGATAAGACATCGGGGTCGATCGACTCCGATGACGCAGATAATCCTGGCAGCTTCGAACTCGCCGGCGCCGATCTGTCTGACCTCGACCTCGACGTCGTCGTGCTTCCGGCCCAAGCCGATGAGTTCACCTGCGTTGAGTGCTTCCTGGTGAAGCACCGCTCGCAAATCGACCACTCGACCAAGCTGGGTGCCGTCTGCCAGGAGTGCGCCGCCTGAGTCGATGTTCGTTGCCAGCCTCGTGCCTCATGCCCAACTGATTATTTCGGCTGGGCATGAGCCCGACGGATGGCACTAATGACATCCTTCGGATTTCTCGTAGACACCAGCCAGTAGGGCACAGGGTCGTTCGCGTCGAGCAGTTCGATTCGGATGACCGGATCGATCCATCCTCGGATCACAAGAAATGCCCTGGCATCGAGTCGTTGTCCGCGTTCCAGCGTCGCGTCCGAGCCGGCGAACCCCTCTACATCGCCAATGATGGCGAGGGGAAGCCGGGCTCTGCCTGCGACCAGTTCTGTCTCTGTGACCTGGATTCGTGTCGCGGACAGGAGTAACAGGGTGAGGCAACCGCTGTATAGCACGATCGCTGCAGCAATCCCGACAAAGATATTTATGGGCAGGAACACCAGCAGACTGGCGGGGATCACCAGCGCCGTGCTCAGAAAGAGCCAGGGGGCGGGCCACAATTTTTCGCGGTAGTTGGTCACTGCTCTATTAGACACCGTCCCTCGGGCACCGGGCAGGATCATGGAGTGTGCAGCGTTCTGCACTACCCTCGTCACGTGGCCGAGAACATTGAAGTGCTCATCGCGAGCGGAGAGTCGCCCGTGTACGCGCATCCGGGCGATGCCGGAGCCGACCTTCACTCGGCAGGGCACCACGTGCTCGCTCCCGGAACCAGAGCAACAGTGGGTACCGGGGTGTCGATTGCGCTGCCGAACGGCTTTGCGGCATTCGTGGTTCCGCGGTCCGGACTTGCGGCACGACACGGTATTACCATCGTCAACAGCCCCGGAACGGTGGATGCGGGCTATCGCGGGGAGATCATGGTCACTTTGCTGAATACCGACACCGAGCATCCCTTCGCTATCGACGCTGGCGATCGCATTGCCCAACTTATCGTTATGCCCATTGCCAGGGCCGAATTCATTCGCGTAACCACGCTGCCGGGCAGCCATCGCGGCGGTGGAGGCTTCGGCTCGACCGGTCGGCGATCGTCAACCACAGTCGCCACTGCTCTCGGAGCTGGCGTAACAGGATCAGGAGCCAACTCGTGAGCGACATCACACCAGACCAGCAGGACGTCACGGAACAGCCGAAATCCGCCCCCGCTGACCGAGCGACCGCTGGTCCGCTCGATGAGAGTGAGGCAAACGCCGTGAGACCGTATGTTGACCTCGGCGGCGTGAAGATCCTTCCGCGACCTGATCTCCATCTGAGACTGGAGGTGGAAGAGGGAAGCAAGCGCGTGGTGGCGGTAGGGCTCGACTACGCCGGCTCCACCCTGCAGGTGCAGCCATTTGCTGCTCCACGGACTAGCGGACTGTGGCATGAAATCCGCCAGCAGATAGTCGACCAGATTCACAAGCAGGGCGGAACGACCACGGTTGTTGTCGGTCCGTTTGGGCCGGAAGTGCGGGCTGAGATCCCTCTCGCTGCAGAACAGGCTGGAGGAAGCCGGATCGCCAGGTTCATCGGCGTAGATGGTCCCAGATGGTTCTTGCGTGGCGTCATTGCCGGCTCTGGTGCCGCCGGCGGGGATGCCGCAGCGCAGGTCGAGGACCTATTCCGCTCCATCGTGGTGGTGAGGGGCAATACCCCGATGCCGCCGCGGGACCTCATCCCCCTGAGCATGCCTGCGACCGGGCCTGCCGCAGCCCAGGCATGACACGCGACTCGACCCACGTGAACGACGACAGCGAGGCCGATGAAGCACCGTCGGTCTCCGACGGCCTCGGGGCAGCAGCGCGCCGGTCGGGGCTCGGTGCCGTTGCGCCGGGCGAGACTCCCAGCGGCACCGCTCTGCTGAGGGCGATGGGCGGGATGCGCGGGCTGGTCGAGTCGATCGTCCCGGGGCTTGCGTTCCTGGTGGTCTACACGATAACCCGCAACCTCGTGTTCGCAGTCGCTATCCCGCTCGTTTTCGCCGTTCTGTTCGTTCTGGTGCGAGTGCTGACCCGATCGCCTTTCACAAGCGCGCTGGCCGGAGTAGTCGGGCTCGGTCTTTCTGCCGGACTCGCTCTCATTACGGGGCGTCCCGAAGACAACTTCATTCTCGGATTTCTCATCAACGGGGCCTTCCTGCTGGCATTGGTCGTGAGCATGGCCGTGCGTTGGCCGCTGATCGGCGTCATTGCCTCGTTGATTACCGGCGAGGGCCCGGGCTGGCGAGCGGAGAGGGCGAAGCTCAGGGTTGCACTGATCGCGACCGTCCTCTGGTGCGGCCTTTTCGTGGTCAGGCTCGGTATTGAGCTTCCACTGTATTTTGCAGGCAACACCAGCGCGCTGGCCGCACTGAAGCTCATTCTTGGCGTGCCGCTGTACGCAGGAGTGTTGTGGGTCACCTGGCTGCTGATGCGTACGGCCTACGGTCGCCCTGCGAAGGCTGACGCGTCTCGCTCTGCTGGGGCTTAGTGTTACATTTATCTTGATATCAAGATACTTTTGATCGGTGGGGTGGGATCCAATCCTCCGCTCGGGTCTTAGGATTGCTCTGCTGGCAGATGGCGGGGCCGGCGGTGAAAATGGCAGGGTACCCGCAGGGATTGCGGGCTCAGCAGAGGAGACGACAGTGTCAGCAGTGAACAGCTTCGGTTCGAAAGACACCCTGACGGTCGGCTCTACCGACTACGAGATATTCCGAATCGACAGGGTACCCGGGCACGAGAAGCTTCCCTTCAGTCTCAAAGTCCTTCTCGAGAACCTCTTGCGTACCGAAGACGGCAAGAATGTTACGAGAGCTCAAATCCAGTCACTCGGTTCATGGGTACCGACCGCGGAGCCCAATACTGAAATTCAATTCACCCCGGCCCGGGTGATCATGCAGGACTTCACGGGGGTGCCCTGCATTGTCGACCTGGCTACTATGCGCGAGGCGATGGGCGCCCTGGGTGGCGATCCAAACAAAATCAACCCGCTGGCTCCGGCGGAGCTTGTCATCGACCATTCGGTGATAGCTGATCTCTTCGGAAGCGAGAACGCCCTCGAGCGCAATGTCGAGATTGAGTATGAGCGCAATGGTGAGCGCTACCAGTTTCTGCGCTGGGGCCAGACCGCCTTCGACGACTTCAAGGTCGTTCCTCCCGGAACCGGAATTGTGCACCAGGTCAACATCGAGTACCTGGCCAGGGTGACCTTCACGCGCACCGTGAACGGCGCTCTGCGCGCCTACCCGGATACGTGTGTCGGCACCGACTCTCACACGACCATGGTCAACGGCCTCGGTGTTCTCGGGTGGGGTGTTGGCGGAATTGAGGCCGAAGCCGCGATGCTCGGCCAGCCCGTGTCGATGCTCATCCCCAAAGTGGTCGGTTTCAAATTGAACGGGTCAATCCCGACCGGGGTGACCGCAACGGACGTGGTGCTCACCATCACTCAGATCCTTCGAAAGCATGGGGTGGTCGGAAAATTTGTCGAGTTCTACGGTGCGGGGGTGGGCGAGGTTCCGCTGGCAAATCGAGCGACTATCGGCAATATGAGCCCCGAATTCGGATCGACTGCCGCAATGTTTCCCGTCGACGATGTCACGCTGGATTACCTGCGCCTCACGGGTCGAAGTGATGACCAGGTTGCCCTTGTCGAGGCATATTCCAAACTGCAAAAACTGTGGCACGACCCCGACGCTGAGCCCGTATTCAGCGAGTATCTCGAATTGGATCTGGCGACCGTCGTTCCGTCGATCGCGGGGCCGAAGCGCCCACAGGATCGCGTGGAGCTCTCAAACGCCAAATCGCAGTTCGAGATCGACCTGGGTGATTACACGACTCACGACATGTCCAGAGTGGATGCTGCTGGCGAAGCAAGCTTCCCGGCGTCAGACCCGATCGGGTTCACGCCCGAGGACGAAGAGCGTGCTCATGAGCGCTCGCACAGCCACGTCAGCCATGCTCCAGGAAAGCTCTCCCGACCGGTCAGCGTCACAACGTCCGCCGGCCTCAATTACACACTCGATCACGGAGCGGTCGCGGTTGCCGCCATCACCTCGTGTACGAACACCTCGAATCCCAGCGTCATGCTTGCTGCCGGACTTCTCGCACGTAATGCGGTGAAGAAAGGGCTGACCTCGAAGCCCTGGGTGAAGACGACGCTCGCGCCCGGATCGAAGGTCGTCACTGACTACTACGCCAAGGCCGGGTTGACTGGCGACCTGGAAGCACTGGGTTTTTACACCGTGGGTTACGGCTGCACGGTGTGCATCGGCAACACAGGGCCGCTCATCGACGAGGTGACGGCGGCGATAAACGAGAACGATCTCGCCGTAACGGCCGTGCTCTCCGGAAACCGCAACTTCGAGGGTCGCATCAGCCCCGATGTGAAGATGAACTATCTTGCGTCACCGCCCCTGGTCATCGCGTACGCTCTGGCAGGCTCGATGAACTTTGACTTCGAACGAGACTCTCTTGGCACCGGGAGCGACGGCAACGAGGTCTACCTCAAAGACATCTGGCCAGATTCCGCCGAGGTTCAGCGCACGATCGACACCTCCATCGATACCGAAATGTTCACCAAGGAGTACGGCGAAGTTTTTGATGGGGACGAGCGCTGGCGTTCACTGCCGACTCCCGACAGCGAAGTCTTTCAATGGGATGAGACCTCGACGTATGTGCGTCGACCTCCGTATTTTGACGGCATGACACTCGAGACCACGCCGGTCTCTGACATCGCCGATGCCAGGGTGCTGGCCACGCTCGGCGACTCGGTCACGACGGATCACATCAGCCCGGCGGGCAACATCAAAGCAGATAGCCCGGCTGGTGAGTACCTGCAGCAGCACGGTGTCGCACGGGGCGACTTCAACTCGTACGGATCACGCCGAGGGAACCATGAGGTAATGATCCGCGGGACGTTCGCCAACATCCGGTTGAAGAACCAGTTGTTGGATGGGGTCGAAGGTGGCTACACCCGCGATTTCACTCGAGTGGATGCCCCGCAATCGTTCATCTACGACGCGGCCAGCAACTACGCGGCGCAGACCACTCCACTCGTGATTTTTGGCGGCAAGGAGTACGGCTCGGGCTCGAGCCGTGACTGGGCCGCCAAGGGTACGTCACTGCTGGGGGTGAAGGCTGTCATCACAGAAAGTTTTGAGCGCATCCATCGCTCCAACCTCATTGGAATGGGCGTCTTGCCGTTGCAGTTCCCGGCCGGAGAAAGCTGGAAGTCCCTCGGCCTCGACGGCACGGAAATCATCGATATTGCGGGCGTCGAAGAGCTCAACGACGGCACCACCCCGAAGACGCTTCATGTGACGGCGTCGCCAAGCGAGCATTCGGCTGAGGGCAGGGCCGTGGTCGAGTTTGATGCCGTGCTGAGGATAGATACGCCCGGTGAGGCTGACTACTACCGAAACGGCGGAATCCTGCAGTACGTGCTCAGAAGTCTCGTTTAGGGTGACATCATGACCCTGCTCGAGGAAATCCAAAACCCTCGTGACCTCGACACGCTCTCGCAGGAGCAACTTATCGAGCTCGCGGCCGAAATCCGCGCCTTCCTCGTGCGTGAGGTGTCGAAAACGGGCGGTCACCTCGGACCGAACCTTGGCGTGGTTGAACTCACTATTGCCATGCATCGTGTGTTCGAATCGCCCCATGACGCGATGGTGTTCGATACTGGCCACCAAAGTTACGTGCATAAATTGCTTACCGGTAGGCAGGATTTCAGCCGTCTTCGCGAAAAGGGCGGGCTAGCTGGTTACCCTCAGCGTTCTGAATCTGTGCACGACATCGTAGAGAGCTCCCACGCATCCAGCTCACTGTCGTGGGCCGATGGAATCTCCCGTGCTTTTACGATGACCGGGCAGTCCGACCGGCATGTGGTGGCGGTGGTCGGTGATGGTGCTCTGACCGGCGGAATGACGTGGGAAGCGCTGAACAACATCAGCGATGACAACAGCCGCAATCTCGTCATCATCGTCAATGACAATGGTCGTTCGTACGCCCCGACCATCGGCGGAATGGCGCACTTTCTCAACGACGTTCGCACTCGGCGGTCCTATCGCACTCTGCACTCCACCAGCCGGACGGTGTTCCACAAGTTCGGTGCCCCTGGTAGAGCCCTCTATCGCGGCATCCGGGGCGGTACGCACGGGTTCCTCTCTCGGCTTACGAATAACGAAGCTTTGTATTCGAACCTCGACATCAAATATCTGGGACCCGTCGACGGTCATGACATCAAGGCGCTAACCGAGGCGTTGGAGCAGGCGAAGCACTACGGGGCCCCGGTTATCGTTCATGCGATCACCGAAAAGGGTCGGGGTTATCAACCCGCGCTGCGTGACACGGCCGACCAGTTCCATGCGGTCGGGCAGATCGACCCCGAGACTGGCGAACCGATCGACGTTGCGAGCAAACCATCCTGGACCTCGGTATTCTCCGATGAGATTGTCGCGCTGGCTGACGACAACCCGAGACTGGTGGGCATCACTGCAGCCATGCTTCGCCCCACAGGCCTGCACAAGTTCGCCGAGAAGTATCCCGAGCGCGTCCTTGACGTGGGAATCGCCGAGCAGCACGCCGTCACCTCTGCAGCGGGCCTCGCGTTCGGTGGGCTTCATCCTGTGGTGGCGATGTATGCCACTTTTGTCAACCGCGCCTTCGACCAGATTCTCATGGATGTCGCGTTACACGAGGCCGGGGTCACTCTGGTGCTCGATCGGGCGGGAGTGACAGGACCTGACGGCCCCAGCCATCACGGAATGTGGGACCTGGCGATCCTCCAGGTCGTGCCCAATATTCGAATCGCGGCCCCGCGAGACGCTTCACGCCTTCGAGAGGAACTCGGCGAGGCTGTGGGCGTGGATGACCGGCCGACAGTGCTCCGCTTCTCCAAGGGTGTGGTCGGCACAGAGTTCGAGGCAATTCGGCGCACCACCGATGGCGTGGACGTGCTGACCGAAGCCGAGAATCGGGATGTGCTCATCGTGACAGTGGGCCCGATGGCGGCACTGGGACTCGACGTTGCTGATCGCCTTGCCGCGCAGGGGATTGGCGCTACCGTGATCGATCCGCGTTGGGTTGTGCCGGTAGCGCGAGGCGTCATCGACCTCGCGGCACACTATCGCCTGGTGGTCACCATCGAGGATGGCGTACGCGTCGGTGGAATTGGAACCAGGATTCGCCAGGATCTGCGGTCCGCCGGAGTAGACACGGCTGTGACCGAGTTGGGGCTGCCGGACCAGTTCCTGCCCCACGGGAGCAGGAGTGCGATCCTCGAGCAGGTCGGTCTTACGGCACAGGCGATCGCGCGGGATGTCGTCGAGCAAGTGCTCGGCAGTAAGATCCCCGTGGCCAGGCCGTTGCCGGCCGATGCGGACTCGGAGTCGCACGTAACCCAGGAGTGACGGCCCAACCATCCAGGAACACAGCGGTGATAGCGCGTCGGCGGGGGACCGCAAAGAGGGTATGTCGCTGCCCAGCACGCAGTTGTGGGCTAAGAAACGGGCCCGCCGACGGTGCGGCGGGCCCGTTCTGACGCTATTTCTATCGGACGCCCACGATCATGGGCGTGTGGAACGTGCCGCCGAACGTTCGCTCCGAGGCTCCCACCCGATCGAGATATGGGGTGGCACCGCCCATCTGGAACGGGTATCCCGCACCAAGGATCAGGCAGAGATCGATGTCTTGGGCAGCAGTCACTACGTCGTCTTCGAGCATGCGATGAATCTCGTCGGCCAGGCCGTCCTCGATGCGCACCTGGAGCTCGGCCGCAGTCATAGGTGACGTGCCCCCCTTGACGATCTTCAACGCAGCCTTATCGATGCCCTTGACCCTGCCCTTAGAATCGCGCTCGAAGATGTGCCCGAGTTCTGCCAGTTTGTGGAGGTTCTCGCTTTCGAAGAACCGGTCCGGAAAGGCCTTGTGGTGTGTATCAAGCACGTGAGCGCCTACCTTGAGGCCGACGAGTTCGAGCAGTTCGAACGGGGTCATCGGCAGGCCGAAGGGCCGAGTGGATTCTTCCACCACCTCGAATGGAGTTCCGGTATCGACGGCGTGCATTGCTTCGCCGAGTACCTTGGCCAGGATGCGGTTGACGACAAAGCCCGGAGTGTCCCTGGTGATCACCGCGTTCTTGCGAAGGCTGGCCGCCGTAACCATGGCGGTAGAAAGTGACTCGTCGTTGGTGTGTGGTGTCCTCACGACCTCGATCAGAGGCATAACCGCCACTGGATTGAAGAAGTGGAAACCTACCAGTCGCTCCTGGTGTTCAAGTTTGGCCCCGATCTGCTCGACAGAAAGCGATGAAGTGTTGGTCGCGAGAATAGCCTCAGGGGAGATATATTTCTCTATCTCGGCGAAGACATTCTGCTTCGCTTCCAGTTCCTCGTAAATTGCCTCAATCACCCAATCACAATCGGCGAAGTCGGACTTATCCGTGGTTCCGGTTACCAGCGCGGTCAGGCGATGCGATTCGTCGGTCGAGATGCGACCCTTCTCCAGCAGGGCGTGAATCTCCGCGTGAATAGCGGCGACTCCAGCATCTGTCGCGCCCTGGTCCAGGTCGGTGATCACCACCGGCACCTGCAGTCGGCGCACGAAAAGCAGGGCGAATTGGCGTGCCATCAGACCCGCGCCGATAACTCCGACCTTGGACACCTTGCGAGCAAGAGCCTTATCCGGGGCGCCCGCAGGTCGCTTTGCGCGCTTCTGCACGAGGTTGAACGCATAGATGCTGGCATGGAACTGATCTCCCGAAATCAGGTCCGCGAGAGCATCATCTTCGGCCGCGAACCCGGTCTTCTTGTCCGTGTTCTTTGCGGCCTTTAGCAGTTCGAGGGCTCGATAGGGCGAATGCGCGACCAGGCCGATTCGACTTTCCAACGTCTTCCGTGCCATCCCGATGGCGATATCCCACTTGACGGCCCGCTCGATCTTGCCAGGTTCATGTGGGCGTGTGACCTTGGTTGTGCCGGCGATCACGCCGTCGGCCCAACGGATTGAATCTTCGATGAAGTTAGCTGGCCCAAACATGGCATCCGCAATTCCGAGCTCGAACGCCTGGGGGCCCTTGAGCATCCGGTTGCTCTTGAGGGGATTGGAAATCACCACCTCGAGTGCATTCTCGATTCCGATGAGGTTCGGGAGCAACCAGGCGCCACCCCAGCCCGGGATGATGCCCAGGAACACTTCGGGCAGCGCGAGAGCGGGCACCGAGCTATCGATGGTGCGGTAGGTCGAATTGAGCGGAATCTCGACGCCACCGCCCAGGGCCAGCCCATTGATGAAGGTGAACGAAGGCACACCGAGTTCGCTGAGCTTACCGAGGGACCAATGGCCGAGCTGCGCCATTTGCTTGCCGGTCTCGCGATCGGGCAGCTCGCCCACCTTCGAGAGGTCGGCGCCCGCAGCAAAGATAAACGGCTTGCCGATGACAGCAAGTCCGTGAATCTCCCCGGCGGCAGCGCGAGCCGTCTGCTCGTCGAGCACGCGCGCGAATTCGACCAGAGTCTTTGGGCCGAGGGTGTTCGGCCGGGTGTGGTCCTTGCCATTATCAAGTGTGAGCAGTGCGAGAATCCTGCCGTCAGAGATGGGGATGTCACGTACGTAGGAGTTCGTCACCACCTCGTCCGGGTCGAGCGAGGCAATCTTCGTGAACGTGTCGGCCGTGATGGTCATCTATTTCTTCCCCTTGTAGTTCGGGTTCTCCCAGATGACTGATCCACCCTGCCCGAGTCCGACGCACATGGCCGTCAGGCCGTAGCGGACCTCAGGATGCTCAGCAAACTGGGCGGCAAGTTGAATCATGAGTCGAACACCGGATGATGCCAGGGGATGACCCATGGCGATGGCGCCTCCCCACTGGTTGACCCTCGGGTCGTCATCGGCGATTCCAAAATGATCGAGTAAGGAGAGCACCTGGACAGCGAATGCTTCGTTCAGCTCAAACAGTCCAATGTCCGCGATGCTCAGCCCGGCCTTGCGCAGTGCCTTTTCTGTGGATGGCACCGGCCCGATTCCCATAATCTCGGGCTCGACACCAGCGAAAGCGAAGCTGACCATTCGCATTTTCGGCTTCAGTCCGAACTCTTTGGCAGCGTCGGCACTGGCGATGATGCTCGCTGTCGCACCGTCATTCAGACCAGAGGAGTTACCCGCTGTGACTCGTCCGTGCGGCCGAAACGGTGTACGCAGGGCAGCAAGCCCCTCGAGGGTGGTCTCGGGGCGCAATGCCTCATCGCGGGTGGCAAGCCCCCATCCGGCGCCACTTTTCGTAGCGACCGGCACCAGGTCTGGCTGCAGCTTCCCGTTCTCGTAGGCGGCAAATGCCTTCTGCTGGCTGGCCAGGGCGAATCGGTCGGCGCGCTCTTTCGTGAGGTGCGGGAAACGATCGTGGATTCGCTCCGCGGTGTTGCCCATGTTCAGCGCTTCACCGCTGACCAGTTTTTCCGAAAGGAACCGGGGGTTAGGGTCTGCCCCGAATCCCATCGGATGACGACCCATGTGCTCCACCCCGCCGGCGATACCGATGTCGTATGCCCCGAAGGCGATCCCCCCGGCGATGGCGGTGACCGACGTCATGGCGCCCGCACACATACGGTCGATTGCGAAGCCCGGAACCGACTTCGGCAGCCCCGCCAGCAAGGCGGCGGTGCGGCCGATAGTCAGACCCTGGTCGCCCTGCTGGGTCGTGGCCGCTATCGCAACCTCGTCGAAACGATCCTTCGGGATGGATGGGTTGCGCTCAATCAGCCCGATCATCGCCTTCACGACGAGATCATCGGCCCTGGTATTCCAGTACATGCCTTTCTCGCCTGCACGACCAAACGGGGTTCGAACCCCGTCGACGAATACAACTTCAGCTTGCTTGGCCACGGTGTCTCCACTTTCCTTAGGTCTGCGTCGATCGTAGGTTGGCCGTTTTCGGGGCTGGAATCCTTTGACTGTTCCTACGACTCGGGTTCGGACGCCGGCTGGGGTGTTTGGCTGGCTTCCACAAAGGCATCGGCAATTACCTGTGCCGTTGCGTCAACCTGCCAGGCACGCGCGCCTAGCGCCACGAGACTCGCGGCGATGCCGTCTTTTCCGGCTGGCTCAGGGGGAGTCCACGCAACGCGCCTCAGCATTTCGGGGGTCAACATGTTTTCCACGGGGATAGAGAGGTCCGTTGACACCTCCGTGATCCGCGTCCGGGCCGTCTTCAACCGTTTGTCAGCGTCGGGGTTCTTATCGCTCCAGACGCGCGGCGGTGGCAGCACATCGCCGGCGACACGAAGCACAGGGAGATCATCACTGGCCATACCTGCCTGGATCGCATCCCACCAGCGGTCAATCTGCGAGCGACTCGCTCGACCCGTGAAATCTTTGAGGGCAGCGAGATCCCGTTTGGATTCGGGCACCATCCTTGCCGCGGCCACGAGGGCAGAATCGGGAACCAATCTTCCAGGCGCAGTATCGATCTCGCGTGCAAACGCATCCCGTGCCTGCCACAGTTCCCTGGCGATGGCGAGGTTGCGCCCACCCCTGATGGCGTGCACACCGCTGAGCCGCCTCCAGGGTTCCTGGCGCACGACCACGAAGTCGCGGGTGAGCACCGAGGCGAACTCCTGCTCGGCAATTCCGGACTTGCCATCGCGCTCAAGCACGACGGCAAGAGACTCCCGCAGGTCGACTAACAATTCCACATCGAGCGCGGCGTAAACCAGCCAGCTCTGAGGCAGGGGACGAGTAGACCAATCCGCCGCCGAGTGCTCCTTCGCGAGATGGATGCCCAGCAAATCCTCGACGACAGCACCGAGTCCGACGCGGGGGAGTCCGGCCAGCCGCGCGGCCAACTCGGTATCGAACAGGCGTGTGGGATCGAGGCCCACCTCCCTAAGACAGGTGAGATCCTGGCTGGCGGCGTGCAAGATCCACTCTTCGCCCGCAATGAGTTCGTTGAGTTCAGTAAAGGCCCCGATAGCGGGAGGGTCAAAAAGAAAAGTGCCCGCGCCCCGTCTGAAGATCTGAATCAGATATGCACGCTGCGAGTAGCGGTAACCGGATGCACGCTCGGCATCGATGGCGATGGGGCCCGTTCCGCCGGAGATCGCTTCGACGGCGGCGAGGTAGCCACTGTGAGTGTCAATCACTCCAACCTCGACGTGCGAGGCCTGGTGGGGCTCAGACGCCCCTTGCGGCTCGACGGTAGGGGACGCAGCGTCTCCAGCTGCGGCGCTCTCGTTCGTGCTATTCACGTCCAGCTCGGCGTACAGGCAACACACTTACTCCCTCGATCGTCGGCGGCAGGCCGGCAAGCATGCACAATAACTCACCCCAGCCTTCCACATGAGAAGCGAGGTCGTGGTCTTCGGGAGTCCATGATGCGCGTAACTCGATCTGGGCGCCGTCGCCCTGCGACTGCAATTCTCCAAATCCGGTGGACAATATTCGCGTTGCCGTGCCGCTCGCCGAGGTGTATCTCGCGCCTCGAGCATCGAGGGCGTCAACCAGCCATGACCAAGCCACATCGGCGAGAAACGGGTCTATGCCCATCTCGGTTTCAAGCGGCGCCTGGGCGTAACAGATGACTCTGAACTGACCCCCCCACGCCTCGGGTGATTCCGGATCGTACAACAACACAAAACGCCCCGTTCCTAACTCCGAATCCGTACCGTGACGGGCTGGCGTCACGTCAGCCGCAAGTGCAAAGGACCATGGCGCAAGGCTTCCCGGCGCAGGAATTTCGGCCACACTGAGCTCCGGTCGCGAAATCGCGGCCCTCAGCGACTCAAGGGCGGCGGCGAAAGCGTGGGGTGGTTGTGGTGCAGGGAGCGTGTCGGGCACGATTGAAGATTAGGCTTTGTCCCACGATTAGCAACCGAGGCACGCCGGGGTACACGCGGCACGGGCATACCAGGAGCGGCATGAGCAGGCACGAGCATCCGCGTCCGGTCGCCCGCCGAGTGGCATTGTGGGCGACGATTACAGCGGCCAGCGCAGTCGCCGCAACTGCCATAGTTGGTGGGCTTATCGCCCTGATATTTGCCAGGACAGTAGTGACGCCCCCGAGGAAGCGCGACGAGAGCCTGCGCATTCTGTCGCACGATGAGACCACGATCACCATATCGCCATCGTTGGATTCCCTGATTCCGGGAACCTATAGCCTGTGGTTCAACCAGGATCGCGGTCACGCGCGCATTGGTGAGATCGTCGCTCACTCGACTACGAGCGTGACGCGTCAACTGCTGGACGTTGCGCGCGGTTCGCTCCGAGGAGTCAGTCGCGGACGAATCGGTGGCTGGTTTTTTCTGGGGCCTGCCGAACTGGGGTTCGGCTACACCGACGTTGCTGTCGACACGGAACTCGGCCCGGCTCCCGCGTGGTTGATTCCGGCGGAGCATCCGTCCACTCGCTGGATGATAGGCGTGCACGGCCGAGCTGTACGACGTGAGGAAGCACTCAGGGCGGTGCCAGCTTTCAGGGAAGCGGGTTTCACATCTCTCCTGGTGTCCTATCGCAACGACGGGGATGCACCAGCAAGTTCTGACCAGCGCTACTCGCTCGGTGATAGGGAATGGAAGGATGTGGAAGCGGCCGTGCGGTATGCGGTCGAGCACGGCGCTGAGCAGATAGTGCTGATGGGTTGGTCAATGGGTGGCTCGATCGTGCTGCAGATCGTGACCCGCTCCCCGGTGGCGCATCACATCCACGGCGTGGTCCTCGACTCACCGGTCGTGGATTGGATCACCGCATTGCGCTACCAGGGAATCGCTCGGCGTCTTCCTCGATCGGTGACCCTCGCGATGATGTGGATGCTGTCGCATGCCTGGTCGAGAGCGCTCACCGGGCAGGCGCATCCCATCGACTTCGATCGACTCAATATGGTCAGTCGCGC
The DNA here is from genome assembly GCF_031364185.1 of Salinibacterium sp. NCBI lineage: Bacteria > Bacillati > Actinomycetota > Actinomycetes > Micrococcales > Microbacteriaceae > Salinibacterium > Salinibacterium sp. The sequence continues at coordinate 51,970 of NZ_JANLVV010000150.1, forward strand.
CCGGGAGCTCGACCTCCCAATCCTGCTTCTGCACAGCGTAGACGACGGCTCGATCCCGGCAACTGCATCCCGTGCCCTCGCCGCGGCCAGGCCAGATATCGTCACGTACGAGGAGTTCACTACAGCGCGGCATACACGCCTGTGGAATTACGATCCCGATCGTTGGAACCTGGCACTACGTCGCTGGCTGAGCGGCTTGGGCGCGCCGTGAGGGCGTCGTCCTTGGGGTAACCGACGGTGCGGCCGCGAGGCTACCACCTAGGCGACCAGCGTTTTATCGCGGATCTGGCGCTTCACGCGCGCGAGCATCCCTGTCATGCCTCGGATGCGGAGTGGGCTGACGGCCGCCGTCAACCCAATGCTGTTCGGGTAGTCATCGGGCACGTCCAGCACCTCAGAGGCACGCAACCCGCTCAGCCCCCGCACAAGAATGGAGGCAAATCCGCGGGTGGTGGGTGACTCTCTCGGCGCCGTAGCGAAAAGGTGTACAGCCTGCTCGCCGTCGACTTCGACAAAGATAAAAACGGGGGACTGGCACTCCACCACTCGTTCTAGAAGGTCAGGATGATCGGAGTATCGAGTGGGAAGCTCGGGAAGCTCGTTCGCAAACTCGAGAAGCAGTTGAAGTCGAGTCTTTACCTCGAGACCGAGGAAGTCATCCCGGATCTCGGCGAGTTGTTCGGGGAGCTGATCCTGCGTCACTGTGGCGGCCTGTTTTCTCGGTACCTGTCCTGGTGGTCCGGTACCGGTCCCGGCGCCGAACCCTGCACGATAGGTACGCGAACCGCCGAGCCCCATTCCGTCCACGAGCCGTCATAGTTGCGCACGTTCTCGAAGCCCAGGAGGTGTGTGAGCACGAACCAGGTATGACTGGAGCGTTCCCCGATGCGGCAGTACGCCACCACGGAGTCTCCCGGTCGCAGGCCCGCGCCATCGCGATAAATTGCCGTGAGCTCGTCGAAGGATCGGAACGTTCCATCCTCGGCGGCGGCCTTGCTCCACGGGACATTTTGCGCGCTGGGGATGTGCCCCGCACGAAGGGCACCCTCCTCGGGATACGCGGGTGCCGTCGTGCGTTCCCCAGTAAATTCCTCCGGAGAGCGAACGTCGATCAGCGGGCTGCCGAGATGCGCGAGGACATCGTCTTTGTAGGCGCGAATACGAGAGTCATCGCGCTGAACCACGGGATAGTCGACTGTGTCGGCGCTTTCTGGATCCGTCGTGTACCGGCGTCCGTCGGCCTCCCACTTCACCCTGCCACCGTCGAGGAGCCGAACATCGTCGTGGCCGAAAAGGCTGAAGACCCAGAGCGCGTAGGCGGCCCACCAATTGCTTTTGTCCCCGTAGATGACGACTGTGCTGTCCCGGCGGATTCCCTTCGAACCCAGGAGCGAGGCAAATCGCTCGCCGTCGATATAGTCGCGTTCGACCGGATCGTTGAGATCGGTGTGCCAGTCGATCTTGACCGCTCCGGCGATGTGTCCAGTTTCATACAGCAACACATCCTCATCCGATTCCACGACGACGAGGCCGGGTTCTCCGAGATGCGCTTCGAGCCACTCACCTGACACGAGCCGTTCGGGGTGTGCGAAATGGGCGAATCTCGTCGCGCTGTCGACCTCGACGGTCATGGGATACCTCCGTGATTGCTGTGATTACGGGAGGTGCTCGTGAGCCAGCTAGGCTGACATCTCCCTAACGTCAAATCTACGCTGTGCGGGATTGCGCCGTTGTAAGACTTCGACACAAGCCGAGGCAGATCCATGAGTGCCGAAGAACCAAGGTCGCCGGGTCGCCTGGTCGACCGTGTTCCTACTCTCGATGGGCTCGAGATGATCGCGCACCTTGTGCCCCCGCGACAGTTCACCACTGCCACTCTCGATTCGTATCGCCCAGACAGGGATTACCCCTCGCAGGGCGGCGCTGTGGCAGCGATTCGCAACTTTGTCGCCGGCTGGAATTCGGGCGGCGGACGACTATTCTCACGCAGGAAAACCAACGCCACCCTGCCCGGCATTTATCTCGATGGCGGCTTCGGTGTAGGCAAAACCCACCTTCTCGCCGCTCTCTGGCACGGAGCGCCCGATCGCAAATATTTCGGCACATTCATCGAGTACACAGCACTGGTAGGTGCCCTGGGATACGCACCAGCCGTGAAACTATTCACCGGCGCATCTTTGGTATGTATCGATGAATTCGAACTCGATGACCCAGGTGACACTCGTCTCATGTCACGACTTCTGAATGAACTCGTGTCGTCGGGTACACGAATCGCCGCGACATCCAACACCCCACCCAATGCTCTGGGTGAAGGGCGATTCGCGGCGCAGGATTTTTTGCGTGAGATCGACTCGCTGGCGGCGAAGTTCACCACCGTCAGGGTAGACGGCCTCGATTATCGGCGTCGTGATGGTGAAGCGCATGCGGTGACGGTGACAGATGTGGCCGCCGGCCTCGCCGCTATTGCCGGTGAGACCACCCTCGATCGGCTTGATGATGTGCTCGCGCATCTCGGCACCGTTCATCCGTCCCGTTACGCCAAGATTGTCGAAGGGCTTTCAGGGATCGGGCTCACCGGTGTTCATATTTTCGCAAGCCAGACTGACGCCCTGCGATTTGTTGCCTTCGTCGACAGACTGTACGACTCGCAGGTGCTGATCGTGGCTGAGGGAATCCCACTCGATCAGGTTTTTCCTGAGGAGATGCTTGCCGGGGGGTACCGGAAAAAATACCTGCGCGCGGCATCACGGCTGATCGCACTGACCAGCGGCGTCGACTGACGGCGCAGACCAACAGCACCTACCGCGACACACCGGCGGGTCTCGCGCACCGCCTGTTCCGTCGGACCCATCCACGGGCACATCGCCGCGCTGAGAGACCGTTTCACGCCTGCGACAGGCCGAGCACACGAAACACGATGTTTACATGGCTCGCGGTCGCGTAACAGTCCAGAAACACGTGAACACATCCGGCGAAACCTCGGATCGGCACACTGTGACCGTACCCGCGTTGACACCTTGTGGTGCAGACCGGATGGTGCACCCTTCACAGCAACAATGAGAGGTACTCAATGGATTCTGGCAATACGGCCTTCCTGCTTATCGCGTCGGCACTTGTGCTCCTGATGACTCCGGGGTTGGCCTTTTTCTACGGTGGACTGGTCAAGGCCAAAAGCGTCATCAGCATGATGATGATGAGCTTTGGTGCCATTGGGCTGATCGGGGTGCTGTGGGCTCTATACGGCTACGCCATATCCTTCGCGGGCGCTGGCGGACCGGGTTTCTCTGGCGTCGATGGTTTTCTGGGCATCAACATGGGAAATGTCGGCCTCACAGCCGCCTACGACCAGGCGGTCAATGGCGTTGACAATGGGCTTCCCTACCCGGATCTGGCATTCGTGGCATTTCAGGCCACGTTCGCGATCATCACCGTGGCACTGATCTCGGGGGCGATCGCGGACCGTGCGAAATTCGGAGCGTGGATGATCTTTGCGGGCATCTGGTCTACCGTCGTCTACTTTCCGGTGGCGAGTTGGGTGTTCAACTTCACTCTGGGTGAGAACGAGAACGCGGCAGATTTCTCAGCCGCCACCTTCTCCGATGGCGGGTGGTTAACCTACGGCCTCCAGAACGTCTTCGGTGTTGGGGCGCTGGACTTCGCGGGTGGAACTGCCGTGCACATCAATGCCGGTGCGGCCGCTCTGGCCCTGGCGCTGGTTTTGGGCAAGCGGGTGGGCTTCGCGAAGGGCATCAGCGTCCCGCACAACCCGCCGTTCGTGCTTCTGGGTGCCGGGCTGCTCTGGTTCGGATGGTTTGGTTTTAATGCTGGCTCAGAACTGGCCGCTGATGGCTTTGCCGCTGTCGCCTTTGTCAATACACTGATCGCCCCCGCCGCCGCGCTGCTGGCGTGGCTTGTCGTTGAGAAGATCAAGGACGGCAAGCCGACCTCGGTCGGGGCCGCATCAGGTGCTGTGGCGGGACTGGTAGCGATCACGCCCGCGTGCGCGTTCCTTACCCCCGGCTGGGCGCTGGTGCTCGGTGCCATCGCCGGGGTCGTGTGCGCGCTGGCCATCGACCTGAAATTCAAGCTCGGATTCGATGACTCGCTCGACGTCGTGGGTATCCACCTGGTCGGCGGTCTCATCGGCACGCTGTTCCTCGGCATTTTCGCCACCGGGGCAGGCTTTATCTACAGCGGTAGTGGAGTTCAGCTTCTCGTGCAGGCAATTGCGGCTTTCTCCGTTTTGATCTTCTCGTTTGTCGGTGCCTACGTGATTGGCTTCATCCTTGAGAAGACGATGGGTTTCCGGATTAAAAGTGAGGACGAGATTGCCGGCATCGACACCGTCGTCCACGGAGAAGAAGGCTACGTCTTTACCGACGCCAAAGCGTAACGGCACTACCCCCGTACAGGGTGTCGTTCTTCAGAGCGGCACCCTTTACCCTTCTTAGTTAAGGGAGATTCTTGTGGGCAGCTGGGGGGTGGCGGTGGGGTCCGTTGCGGCGATCCTCCTGATCCTCGTCTCGCTCGCCGTGGTCGACACGCGCATGCTCCCGGTAGCGCCGTGGGTTAGATCGGTCGTCGTGTCGCTCTCGTGTGCATCGACCGGGGTGGTGTCATGGCTGGTTCTTGCGCCGGTGTTGGTCCCGGATGCCGCTGGTCCACTGTTTCTTCCCGTGGCGGCTCTCGGCGGGGTGGCGTCATACCTTGCCACTATTGCCGTCCGTGCGGGCGGCGGTGGCGTAGCCGTCACACTGCTGTTCGGCGTCTTATGGAGTCTGCTGGTATATGTTCCGACGGCCGCGCGCACCTTTGCCAATTCGGGTGCTGCCGGGGCGCTCACCATAAACCCTGTTGACCATGGTGGCTCGCTGGCGGTAAACGTAGCCTCCGGCGCTGCAGCCCTCGGGGTGCTTCTCTGTGGCGGACCGAGACTGCGCACCGCAACCATCAGTCGCACAACCGGGCTCGTCGGTGTCATTGGGCTGTGCTCGGGATGGCTCTTATGGCTCGCCGGCGCAGAGTTTGCCGTGGACGATGCGAGCGCCGCGATCCTCGCTAACGGGGTCGTCGGTGCCGCCGGGGGAGTCGTTGGATGGCTCGTCTCGCAACGCATTAGGCATAGGTCGGTTACGTTGAACTCTCTTGCGGCCGGGCTTATCAGCGGGCTAGTCGCGGTGACGGCGGGCGCCCCCCTGTTCACCCCCGTCTCCGCGGCCGCGGCCGGAGTGCTGGCGGGAGGAGCGGCCTGTATTTTTACGCTGAGTCGGGTCGGAAGCACTCGTCGTCAACAGTGGTTCGTGGTTGGCTCGCACCTTGTTGCGGGAGCGATCGGCACCGTCTTATTGGGCTTGCTCGCCACCAATATGGGGTTCCTGTTCACCGGATCTGTCACGCTGATCGTGGATCAGATCCTCGGTACGATTATTGTTGCGGGCTATTCGGCGGTCGTCTCTGTGTTGTTGTGGCTCATCCTGAGGACCGGTGCAACAATCTTTTCTGGCGCGAGGACAAGGACGGCACGATGATAGATCCGATCCAGCCCACCGCGCCGGAACTCACGGGCAGGGCCGTGGCGAGCCAGCGCTGGTCGAAGCTGGCGTTCCTGCACTGGCGTGTACCCGCATCTGCACTGGTCGACCTCATGCCCGTAGGTGTGAGACCCGATGAGCATGACGGATCAAGTTGGGTCGGGTTGATCTACTTTTACCTTGATCGTGCGACCCTTTCTGGCAGCCCACCGATACCGTATCTCGGCTCCTTCACCGAGGTGAATGTGAGGCTATACGGGGTCGATGAGCAAGGTCGTCGCGGAGTCGTTTTCTGCTCCCTTGAAGCGTCGAGGCTAGCAGCGGTGCTCGCGGCCAGGGCTGCCTTTTCGATTCCGTATTTCTGGGCGCGCACCTCGCTGACCGAGCGGGACGGGAGCATCCATTACCACTCGCGGCGACATCTCGGCCGTGATGAGTCGCGGCTGAGCATCACGCCCGGGTCCACCCCGATAACGGATGATCCGACCGCTCAGTTCCTGACGGCCCGCTGGGGGCTGTTTACCCGCAGGTTCGGCCGCACCATCCTGCTGCCGAACCACCACGCCCCCTGGAACCTGGTGGATGCCACAGTGATCTCTCTGCAGGACACCCTCCTCGAGCGCGCCGGCATTCCGGGACTCGCGGACACGCCCCCGGATTCGGTGCTGTATAGCGAAGGCGTTACGACCTGGTTTGGGAAGGCCCTTCGTTAGGTCCATGGGTGTCACCATCGAGAATTTGCCCGCTGAGGATCGCAGCGCCCGCGACGGCGACCGGCATCATGACGACCGCGCCGAGGGGAACGAGAAATACCAGATAGCTCGCCAGGCCGAAGCCGACCACCTGCGGTCGGCGGGTCTTCAGAGCGCGCCTGCGTTCGGATAGTGTTTTGCCGCGCGATTCGAACGCGGGACCGGTGAGCTCTGTTGCGAGAAACCAGCCGCCCACGAGGGCACCGAGGAGTGCCGCAAGAATCGTGCCAACGACGGGGATGAACCCGAGCACGAAGAGAGCCACGCCCGCGAGGACCGTCGGGGCGAGCATCCGAAGCCCATCGGTAACCCCGCGAAGGGCCGCCGCCCAGAGCCCCGTCTCGTGCGTCACCGAGACCCCGCCTGACCGAGTTTCCACATGTCTCCAGATGCGCTCGTAAAAAGGCTGGCCGACAATCAGGGTGATGGTCGTGAACGTGTTGACGATGAACAGGACGGCAGAGACCGCGAAGGCCACACCGATCAGGAAGCGAAACGCGACTCGGAGGGAGTCGTCCCATTCTGAGGCGAACGGAGTCAATGCCCGCACAATCACGTCGAGGTTCAGCCCGAGTGCAACGATCGCGACGATAAACAGGGCGGCCACGATCACGGCCGGGACGAGCCCCAGGACCATCAGACCAGGGGCGGTGCGCCACACGGTGAAACCCTGGCCGAGCACACCGACACCGGAGAGGAACTGGCGTATGACGCCCTTCATACGACTTGACGTGGCCACAACAGCAGACTATCGGCGCGCGAGTCGGCCGGATCTCAGAGCACGAGGCGCGGGAGTGGTGGGCGATACCGGACTCGAACCGATGACCTCTTCCGTGTGAAGGAAGCGCGCTACCAACTGCGCCAATCGCCCGCGACCACAATCCTGCCACAGGTTCGCGACCCGCCCGTCACACGATTGGCTCTCGTCACTGACTTCGGATACAGTCGTCTAGCACGCAGCAATGCGGGTAGTGCGGATGTGGCGCAGTGGTAGCGCATCACCTTGCCAAGGTGAGGGTCGCGAGTTCGAATCTCGTCATCCGCTCGAGTGGGACGTGTCAGCGGCCGCTGATTTTTCTCGCACAGGGTGGCGTGGCCGAGAGGCGAGGCAACGGCCTGCAAAGCCGTGTACACGGGTTCAAATCCCGTCGTCACCTCGCAGGGGCTTGCCAAGAGCCTCTGAACACCCCATAACTAAATACACCTGAGCGATTGGCGCAGCGGTAGCGCGCTTCCCTGACACGGAAGAGGTCGCTGGTTCGATCCCAGTATCGCTCACGGAAAAATGGCCCCGACTCTGTCGGGGCCATTTGTGCTTCCCAGCAGGAGAATTCGACGCACTGCAGAGCGAACCGTGACCACCCGGGTCGCGGCTAAAGTTGTGGGGTGAGTACCGGATTCGAACTTTTTACCGACCGCTCCGTTGTCGCTATACGCGTCAACGGCGAAGTGAAGGATCTCGCGGCCTCGACGAGTGAGACGGACGCCGTCGAACCCGTGACGATCGATTCCCCGGCCGGGCTCGCAATCCTTCGCCACTCGGCTGCTCATGTTGCCGCGCAGGCACTGCAGTCGATCAACCCTGAGGCAAAGCTCGGCATCGGCCCGCCCGTCACGGATGGCTTTTACTACGACTTCGACGTCGTGGACCCGCTCACTCCCGAGGACGTTAAGGCTGTCGAGAAGGCCATGGATCGGATCATCCGGCAGGGCCAGCGGTTTCAGCGCCGTGTCGTGACCGAGGCCGAGGCCCGAGCAGAGTTCGCGAGTGAGCCGTACAAGCTCGAACTCATCGGGCTGAAGGGTAACGATGCCGAGGAAGGCCAGGACAGCGAATCCGTGGAGGTGGGCGGTGCCGAGCTGACCATCTACGACAACGTCGACGGAAAGACCGGCGAGGTCTACTGGAAAGACCTGTGCCGAGGCCCGCACCTGCCCAACACCCGGATGATCGGCAATGGGTGGGCCCTCACTCGCACCGCTGCCGCCTATTGGCGAGGCTCGGAGAAGAACAAGCAACTCCAGCGCGTTTACGGCACTGCCTGGGCGAGCAAGGACGACCTTCGCACCTATCAGGCACGCCAGGAAGAGGCTCTGAAGCGCGATCACCGCAAACTTGGTGCCGAACTCGACCTGTTCTCTTTTCCCGATGAGATCGGTTCAGGGCTTGCGGTATTCCACCCGAAGGGTGGAATCATCCGTCGCGAAATGGAGGACTATTCGCGCAGGCGCCACGAGGAGGAGGGGTACGACTTCGTCTACACCCCGCACATCACGAAGTCGCAACTGTTCGAAACTTCGGGTCATCTGGGCTGGTATGCGGACGGTATGTTCCCTCCAATGCACCTTGATGAGGCGCGAAACGAGGAGGGTGAGATCACCCGCCAGGGTGCTGACTACTACCTCAAGCCCATGAACTGCCCTTTCCACATCCTTGTGTATCGCTCCAGCGCGAGGTCCTACCGCGATCTGCCACTGAGATTCTTTGAATTCGGAACCGTGTATCGCAACGAGAAATCCGGGGTGATCCACGGCCTGACTCGGGTACGCGGCCTGACCATGGATGACGCGCACATTTTCACCACGAAGGAGCGAATGAAAGAGGAGTTGGCCAATACCCTCGGCTTCGTCCTCTCCCTGCTGCGTGACTATGGTCTCACCGACTTTTACCTCGAGCTGTCAACGAAGGATCCCGAGAAGTACGTCGGCGACGATGATGTGTGGGAAGAAGCCACCACCACGCTGAGGGAGGTTGCCGTCGAGTCAGGCCTCGAACTGGTGGCCGATCCTGGTGGAGCCGCGTTCTACGGGCCCAAAATCTCGGTGCAGGCTCGGGATGCCATCGGCCGGACCTGGCAGATGTCTACGGTGCAGCTTGACTTCAATCTTCCCGAGCGTTTCGAGCTTGAGTACACGGCCGCCGATGGTACGCGCCAGCGGCCCGTGATGATTCATCGTGCACTGTTCGGATCGATCGAGCGATTCTTTGGGGTGTTGACCGAACACTACGCCGGAGCGTTCCCCGTGTGGCTCTCCCCGGTGCAAGTCGTCGGAATTCCGGTGGCGGAAGCATATGAGGCCTACCTTGGCGATGTCATCACGAGGCTGAAGGCGGTCGGAGTCAGAGCCGAGCTCGATGCGTCGAGCGAGCGCATGCAAAAGAAGATCCGCACACACACAAAGCTCAGGGTGCCCTACCAGCTCATTGCCGGGGAGGATGATGCGGCCAATGGCTCAGTCAGCTTCCGCTTCCGTGATGGCAGCCAGGAGAATGGCGTGCCGATCGCCGATGCAATTGCGCGCATCACCGAATCCATTGCCAGCCGCGCCCAGGTATGACGACCATCGCGTGACGGTCGTGGGATGAGGGACACGGCATGAAGCACACCGCATGAAGGACACCGCATGAAGGACTATGACGGCACCGAGGTCGGCGCCGCTGAGTCTGCCGATAAGTTTGCGGCCGTACCCGACGCGTTCCAGCGATTATGGACGCCCTATCGAATGGTCTACATCAGGGACAATTCCGAACAGGCGCCCCAGGAACATGACTGCCCCTTCTGCGAGGCACCGAAATTGGATGACGAGAAAGCCCTGATTGTTGCGAGGGGCGAACTCGCTTACGTCTTGTTGAACCTTTATCCTTACAACAGTGGACACCTCCTCGTATGCCCCTACCGGCATGTTGCAACATATGACGGGGCCACGCCCGAGGAAATCGCAGAAATCGGAAGTCTCACCCAGGTGGCGATGCGAGTGCTGAGAGAGACAGCACAGGTGGACGGTTTTAACATCGGTATGAACCAGGGTCGCATCGCCGGCGCTGGGATTGCCGAGCACCTGCACCAGCACATCGTGCCGAGATGGGCGCAGGATTCCAATTTCTTTCCCATTATTGCGGGCACCAAAGCCGTCCCGCGGTTGCTGGGGGAGGTTCGCGCCGAGGTTGCGAATGCCTGGCCGCGCAGCGCCTGATACGGAGCACCTGGACACTCGCGTGGACCAAGCCACCGGATGCCCATTGGCCGCAGCCGAGGCGTCCATCCCACGCGTAGAATTGACGATTATGAGCACTAACAGCACAGCAGACAGCACCGGTGTGGACACGATGGGCACGAGTCGCGTTAAGCGTGGTCTCGCCGAGATGCTTAAGGGCGGCGTCATCATGGATGTCGTCAACGCCGAGCAGGCAAGAATCGCCGAAGACGCGGGAGCGGTCGCCGTCATGGCGCTCGAGCGAGTTCCCGCCGATATCCGCTCGCAGGGCGGCGTTGCTCGGATGAGTGACCCAGATCTGATTGATGGCATCATCGCGGCCGTGTCTATCCCGGTCATGGCGAAGGCCCGCATCGGTCACTTCGTCGAAGCACAGGTGCTCGAGGCGCTCAAGGTCGACTACATCGATGAGTCAGAAGTGTTGAGCCCAGCCGACTACGTCAACCACATTGATAAGTGGAATTTCTCCGTGCCATTCATCTGCGGCGCAACCAACCTCGGGGAGGCGCTTCGTCGCATCACCGAGGGCGCCGCCATGATCCGTTCGAAGGGGGAGGCCGGCACCGGTGACGTTTCTGAGGCGACGAAGCACATCCGCACGATCCTCGGCGAGATCAGGGCATTGAAGGGCAGGTCGAAAGAGGAGCTCTATGTGGCGGCGAAGGAGCTGCAGGCCCCCTACGACCTCGTGCGCGAGGTCGCCGAGTCGGGCCGGCTGCCCGTCGTGCTCTTCACGGCCGGAGGAGTCGCAACGCCCGCGGATGCGGCGCTCATGATGCAGCTCGGCGCGGATGGTGTCTTCGTTGGCTCAGGAGTTTTCAAGTCAGGAAACCCCGTGCAGCGCGCCGCCGCGATCGTCAAGGCAACAACCTTTTACGACGACGCAGCGATCATCGCTGAGGCGTCCCGAGGTCTGGGCGAAGCGATGGTGGGCATCAACGTATCTGACCTGCCCGCACCGCACCGCCTTTCTGAGCGTGGCTGGTAGCGCGTCGCCCACAATAGGAGTTCTCGCCCTACAGGGTGATTTTCGTGAGCACATGGCCGTGGTGCGTTCTCTTGGGTTCGACGCGATTGCCGTGAGGCGTCCCGAGGAGCTTGCGCGTGTGGCGGGGCTCATCATTCCCGGCGGCGAGTCGAGCGTGATAGACAAACTCAGCCGCATGTTCGGGCTTGCTGGCCCTCTCAGGGCGGCCGTGGCATCCGGAATCCCCGTCTACGGAACGTGCGCAGGGTTGATCATGCTGGCCGACACCCTGCTCGACTCGATCGACGGCCAGCAGACCCTCGGTGGGTTCGATATCGTCGTCAGGCGCAACGCCTTTGGGTCCCAGCTCGACTCGTTCGAGACCGACATCACAGTGCCCATCCTGGGGGATCCTCCAGTGCATGCGGTGTTTATCCGTGCGCCGGTGGTGGAGTCAGTGGGTGAGCGGGCAACTGTTCTGGCGACCCTGCACGACGGCCGAGTCGTGGCAGTGGAGCAGGGCAACCTGTTGGGCACGTCGTTTCACCCGGAGATGACGGGCGACACCCGTTTCCACGAATACTTTTTGACGAAGGTGTCAGCGGCGTAACCCACGACCACGGGCCTGCGCGATTATGGGTGGATGAACCTGTATTCCGACTTCGCTCCGCGCAGAACCCGTCAGATTATTGGTGACCTACTGGCCCTTGCTGCTATCGGTGCCTGGGCCTGGCTGGGTACCACCGTGTTTCAACTGATCTCAAACCTCTCCGCTTTCGGGATCCAGATGGAGCAGGCCGGGTCGGGATTTCGGCAGACGATGGTCGAGGCCGGAAGGACGTTGGGCGGTATCCCGCTGATCGGCGGTGGTATCCGGGTGCCCTTCGACGGGGCCAGTGATGCGGGGCAGGCTCTTCAGAGCGCGGGCCAGAGCCAGCAGCTAGCCGTTTCCCAGTTGGCTACCGGCCTCGGAGTGGGCATTACCGTGGTGCCGAGCCTGATGATCCTCACGCTCTGGTTGGTGCCCCAATCCGATTCTCGAGAAGATCCGCCAATGCGCGAGCGATGATGGATGCCCCTGCCGGGGTCGATCTGCTGGCCTTCCGTGCTCTCGCCAACCAAAACATCGCCGCGCTGTCGTCCGTCGGACCCGATCCCATGGAGGCGTGGCGTCGAGGCGACGAGACGGTCACTCGCGCCCTGGCTGTACTCGAACTGAGGTCGGCGGGAGTGCGTCTCACCGACTGAGGGGAGCCGGGCATCCGGCGGCTGGTTAGGATGTTGTTCATGTCAGGCCACTCCAAATGGGCAACCACCAAGCATCAGAAGGCGATCAAAGATTCGCGCCGTGCAAAGTCGTTCGCCAAGCTCATCAAGAACATCGAGGTCGCAGCGAAAATGGGCGGGGCCGATCTTTCGGGTAACCCCACCCTCGTAGACGCCATCCAGAAGGCGAAGAAAACCTCGGTCCCAAACTCGAACATCGATTCAGCGGTCAAGCGTGGCTCGGGTCAGCTTGGCGAGGCCGTCGACTACATGACGATCATGTACGAGGGTTACGGCCCCGGCGGGGTCGCGCTCTTGGTCGAATGTCTCACCGACAACCGCAACCGCGCCGCCGCCGATGTCAGGACTCTGATGAGCCGCAATGGCGGCAACCTCGCAGACCCGGGCAGCGTTGCCTACAATTTCACGCGCAAGGGTGTCATCTCGATCACGAAAACCGACGGCGTTTCCGAGGATGACATCCTTCTTGCGGTGCTCGACGCGGGAGCAGAAGAGGTCAATGACAGAGGCGAGGGCTTCGAGGTCGTCACAGATACGGCCCACCTGGTCGCTGCCCGCGAAGCCCTGCAGGCGGCAGGAATCGACTATGACGCCTCCGAGGCAGAGTTCATGCCGAACCTGACAGTTGACGTTGATGCCGACATCGCGAGAAGAGTGATGAAGCTTATCGATGCTCTTGAAGATTCGGACGATGTGCAGAACATATATTCGAATTACGACGTGTCGCCCGAGGTGCAGGCCGAATTGGACCAAGACTAGGGACATGACCCCGACGGCGCCCCTATGAGAGTGCTGGGTATCGACCCCGGCTTGACCCGCTGCGGCATTGGAGTAGTGGATGTCTCCGCCACCCGTACGGTGAGTCTTGTCTACGTCGGGGTGGTTGTCACGTCGCCCGATCTCGCACTTGAGCGCAGGCTGCTCGCTATCTCCCAGGGAATTGAGGATGTCGTCGATGAGTTCGAGCCGGACGCCGTGGGCATCGAGCGCATGTTCGCACAGCACAACCTTCGTACGGTGATGGGGACCGCGCAGGCCAGCGGTGTTGCCCTGCAGATCGCGGCGTCGCGGGGACTCGCTGTCGGCCTGCACACTCCGTCCGAGGTCAAGGCTGCCATCACCGGTTACGGTGCCGCCGATAAAAGGCAGGTCGGTGCGATGGTCGCGCGGGTGCTCGGACTCGATGTCGTACCAAGGCCCGCGGACGCGGCGGATGCGCTGGCGATCGCGATCTGCCACGCATGGAAAGGCCCAGCGCTGGCGGCCGGTGGCGGGGCTCTCACGCCGGCGCAGCGCGCCTGGCGGGATGCCGAGAAGACAGCAACGTCCCGGAAGGCATTCTCATGATCTCCTCACTGCGCGGGACGGTCCTCGCAGCGTTGGGCACCACGGTGGTGATCGAGGTTGGGGGAGTCGGGATGTCCGTACAGGTGACGCCACAGCTTGCCCTGTCGCTGCGGCCTGGCCACGAGGCATCCATTCGCACGGCCCTGATCGTCAGGGAAGACGACCTTTCCCTCTATGGTTTCGCCGAGGCAGACGAACTTGCGGCCTTCGACCTGCTCCGCAGTGTCACGGGGGTGGGGCCGAGGAGCGCGATGGGAGTGTTGGCGGTGATGGGACCCGCGGAGATCGCGCAGGCCGTCACTCTCGAAGATGACGGGGCGTTTCGCCGGGTTTCTGGCATCGGGCCGAAGACCGCAAAGCTCATCGTGCTGTCTCTCGCTGGAAAACTCGACGGCATGACCGGCGCGCGGGCTGCGACACCGGCTCGTCCTTCGAGCGTCGGCCAGAGCGTGGCCATCGCCCTGGTGGGGCTCGGTTGGCCGGAGCGTGTCGCCGCGCAGGCCGTCGAAGACGCGTTATCCCGGGCCAGCGCGATCGAGCGAGACGCCGTGCCAGCGCTGCTGCGTCTCGCCCTCGCGAACCTCGGCCCGCAGCTGGCCGGAACCTCCGCATGACCGACCCCGCCGTGTCGCTCACGCCCGAATCCGAGGCCGAGCTCGCATTCGAGGGCGCCATGCGGCCCACCTCGCTGGCGGAGTTCGTCGGCCAGACCAAGGTTCGCGGGCAACTCCAGTTGCTCCTGCAAGCGGCCGCCATCCAGAACCGCACTCCCGACCATATTCTGCTCGCGGGGCCCCCCGGACTCGGCAAGACAACCCTGGCGATGATCGTCGCTCACGAAAGCGAACGGCCGTTGCGAATGTCGAGTGGCCCCGCAATCCAGCACGCCGGCGACCTGGCCGCAGTGCTCTCGTCACTGGTGCCCGGCGAGGTGCTGTTCATCGATGAGATTCATCGCATGGCCCGGTCGGCGGAGGAAATGCTATATCTGGCCATGGAGGATTTCCGGATCGACATCATGGTGGGCAAGGGCGCGGGGGCGACCTCCATTCCGCTCGAGCTTGCGCCGTTCACGCTGGTCGGTGCGACCACGCGATCGGGCCTGCTGCCGAACCCCCTGCGCGACAGGTTCGGCTTCACCGCGCACCTGGAGTTCTACGATGAGCCCGAGCTCGAACTCGTGCTGCAACGGGCGGCAAAGCTTCTGGCACTCGACATTGACAGGGTCGCGCTGGCCGAGATCGCGGGACGCTGCCGGGGGACTCCGCGCATCGCCAACCGGCTTCTTCGGCGCGTGCGTGACTACGCACTGGTAAAGGGATCGGGTGCGGGAATCGACGCCGTGCACGCCGCACTGGAGCTGTACGACGTGGACGAACTGGGACTCGACCGGCTCGACCGAGCCGTCATGCAGACCGTCCTGACCCGTTTCGACGGCGGGCCCGTCGGACTCAATACGCTTGCCGTCTCCGTAGGCGAGGAGTCAGAAACTGTCGAGTCTGTTGTCGAGCCATTTCTCGTGCGCATCGGGCTACTGACCCGCACCCCGCGTGGCCGGGTTGCGACGCGCGAGGCATGGAAGCACTTCGGGCTTGCGCCGCGACAAGAGGTCACGCCCAAACCTGCCCTCTTCGGCGATGACCTATGATTCTTTGGTGGCCTCTCAGGCAGTCTGCTGAGACTGACCGGCCCACAGACTCCCTTGGAAGGTAATCATGGATCCGTTGACTATCGGAATGCTGGCCATTCTGGCAGTGCTCATTTTCTTTATGTTTCGCAATTCGCGCAAGCGTAAGGCGCAGCAGGAAGAACTTCGCACCCAGATCGTTCCTGGTGCCGAGGTGATGACAAACTTTGGTCTCTACGGCAAGCTCATCTCGCTCGACGAGAGCAGCAAGGTCGCCGAACTCGAGGTGGCGCCGGGCAACATTGTCCGCGTGCACAGCCAGACCATCGCGAAGGTCGTCACCGATGAGGTGGGCGAGCCCGGCGAGCCCCGCTCGGTCGAAGAGGCCATGGCTATCGCCAATCGCGAGGCCGAGGACCGAGACCGGGTCAAGCTGAACGAAGATACCGCGATTCCCCTCGAGGCACCCGAATACGGCGAACGAGTGGATGGCGACGAGAAGCCCGCTCGCCGTTCGACCAAGAAGGCCTCCGAGTAAGCACTATTCTTGGTGCTGGCCCGCGTCATGTGTACGCGCCGGTCAGCACCTTTTCGGGTGCCTGCGCTTGTTCGTCGGCCCGTATAGAAAGCTGAGTTGCACTGGTGGCAAGAACTACTCCTGTGAAAAAAGCGTGGCGTTCACTCACCTGGCTTCTCGTCATCACCGCGGTTCTCACGGGTGTCCTCGCGTACGGGGTGATCTTCGAAAAGGCGTCATGGGCTCCAAAGCTTGCCCTCGACCTCGAGGGCGGCACTCAGATCACACTCGCACCGAAGCTCGGTGCGGGGGAGGGCGCACCCTCGGCCGAGCAGCTCGATCAGGCGGTGTCGATCATCCGCCAGCGCATCGACGCCAGTGGCGTATCGGAGGCCGAGATAGCCACGCAGGGCGCATCGAATATCGTGGTGTCAATTCCTGGAACTCCGGATGAGGAGACCCTCCGGCGTATCGAGTCCTCGGCGAAGCTCGAATTCCGGCCGGTGATCTTCACGGATGTCGCCGCCACCAGTGCTGCCGGGTCAACGGAATCCCCAGCGCCAACCGATGGCGCAACCCCGGCCCCAACGCCGTCGCTCGCCACGACCTCGACGGCCGTCCCGACGGATGCAAGCGACCCGAACTGGGTGAGCCCGGCGCTGTTCGACGCCTATACGAACTTCGACTGCACGACGCTCGATAAGGCCGACACAAATGTCGCGCCCGAAGCCGACCCACTCATTACCTGTGAGGCATCAGCTGACGGCAAATATTCCTATAAGTACATTCTTGGGCCGGTTGAGGTTTCCGGCGACACCATCTCCGACGCTAGCAGCGGCCTCATTGCCAATAGCCAGGGCGTTAGTACGGGCACCTGGGGCGTGTTCATCACGTTCAACGACAAGGGCACCGGAGAGTTTGCCGACGTCACTCAGCGACTAAGCGGCTTCGACCCCAAAACCGATGTGCGTAACCGCTTCGCGATCGTCCTGGATGGCAAGGTCATCTCAGCACCGACCACCCAGGCTGTCATCACCGATGGAAAGCCCCAAATCAGCGGATCATTCGACCAAAAAAGCGCGAAAACCCTCGGGGACCAGCTGAAGTTCGGTGCACTTCCGCTCAGTTTTGTCGTGCAGTCAAATGAGACCATCTCGGCCACCCTGGGGGCAGCGCAGCTTAATAGCGGTATCGTCGCGGGCCTCATTGGCCTCATCCTCGTCGTAATTTATTCGCTGTTCCAATACCGCATGCTCGGTCTGGTGACTGTTGCCTCACTGGTGGTCGCCGGCGTGCTCACCTACCTGATGATCGCGATCCTGTCGTGGCGCCAGGGCTACAGGCTGTCGCTGGCCGGCGTCGCAGGACTGATCGTTGCCATCGGATTCACGGCCGACTCCTTCATCGTCTATTTCGAGCGAATACGTGACGAACTTCGAGACGGTCGAGGGCTCCCCGGAGCGGTTGAGGCCGGCTGGAAACGCGCGCTGCGCACGATTTTCGCCGCCAAGGCCGTCAACCTCCTCTCGGCGGTGGTGCTTTTCATCCTCGCCGTCGGGAACGTGAGGGGCTTTGCGCTCACTCTGGGACTCACTACCGTGATCGACGTTCTCATCGTCATCCTGTTCACGCATCCGATACTCCAGCTACTCGCGTCGACACGATTCTTCTCAAGTGGGCATCCATTGAGTGGCCTCGATCCGAATGCTCTCGGTGCGGTCTACCGCGGTCGTGCCCAGTTCCGGGCCCCGGTGCTCAGCCCAGCCAAAGCCGGAGCCAGTCGCGAGGCGGCTCGTCGGCAGACGATCGCGGAGCGCAAGGCCGCCGAGTTGACCGGCACGAGCGCACGCGGAGCATCCAGCACCACAGCGGATGGGAAGGATTCCTGATGGCCAGTTTTTCGAAGTTCGGAAATGACCTCTACACCGGTGAGCGTTCGATCGACTTCGTTGGTCGTCGCAAGCTCTGGTACGCCATCGCAGCAGTCATGATCCTGCTGTCGATCGCGCTCCCGATTGCCCGAGGTGGATTCGTCTTCGGGATCGAGTTCAGAGGTGGGTCCGAATTCCAGGTCGCGGGAGTGGCCGATCTCGACCTGGAAGGGCCTCGGGCCAAGGCCCAGGATCTGGCCGCATCGACCGTCGAGGCGATCGACCCGCAGGCATCACCTCGGGTCTCCATCGTGGGAACCGACTCGGTGAGAGTGCAGACCGAACAACTGTTGCCGGAACAGTCCACCCAGGCCCGCGACGCGCTGGCCACCGCCTTCGGAGTCGACATCACCAGCGTGACAGCATCGTTCATCGGGCCGTCATGGGGTGCTGATATCACCGGATCAGCCCTCCGGGCGCTCATCGTCTTCATCGTGCTCGCGGCCATACTCATGGCGCTCTACTTCAGGACATGGAAGATGTCGGTCGCGGCGATCGCGTCGCTGTTGCATGACATCATCATCACCGCCGGGGTCTACGGAGCTCTCGGCTTCGAAATCACCCCGTCCGCGGTGATCGGATTCCTGACCATTCTCGGATTTTCGCTCTACGACACCGTCGTGGTGTTCGATAAGATCCGGGAGAACACCACGGAGGACGCTAATTCCTCACCTCGAACATTTGCCGGCTCGGTGAATCTTGCGGTGAACCAGACTCTCGTGCGTTCCATCAACACCGGGGTAGTCGCCGCGCTGCCCGTGGGCGCAATTCTTTTTATCGGGGCCTATGTACTCGGAGCCGGGACCCTGCGAGACATTGCGCTTGCGCTGTTCATCGGCATTATTGTCGGCACATACTCGACCATATTTATTGCGGCTCCGATTTACTCCCAATTGCGCGAGCAGGAGCCGGACATCCTTGCTCACAGCACCAAGCTCGAAGCCGCCCGCTCCGCCCTGGGCGGAAGGTAAAGCGGTGGCATCTTCGGACTCCCCGTCAGTTCCAGAGGTGTCTGCCGAGGATGCCATCAGCGAAGTCTCCCGCGGAGTTACGGTGGTGGATGTGCGCGAACAAAGCGAATGGGACGCCGGTCACATTGCCGGCGCACAGCTCGTGCCACTGTCTGAACTCGAGGAACGAGCCGTCGAACTGCCTCTCGCCACACGACTGCTCATCGTGTGCCACAGCCGGATGAGATCGCGGCGTGCGACCACGTTCCTGCGCTCCCACGGAGTGGATGCGGTGAACGTCGACGGCGGGATGATGGCCTGGGCCGCGTCCGGTGGCGCGCTTTCCTCCGTTACGACACCAGCGAACACGGACGAAACCTGATCCGCCGCCGCTTAGGATCGATATCGGAGGTGGCAGCGTGACAGAGACAACGCAAAACACTGCCACCCTGCGCACTTTGCTGCCGCGCATCTTTTCGAGAGCTCAGCCCGCCGGCGCAGTGGACCGCCTCATCAAGACGGTGAGAGCCCATCACCCGAAGGCCGACATAGCCCTGCTGGAGCGCGCCTACACTGCGGCCGAGAAGGCCCATCGCGGACAGAAGCGCAAGAGTGGCGAGCCGTACATCACCCACCCGGTCGCCGTTGCACAGATCCTGGCCGATTTGGGAATTGGCACGAAGACTCTGGCTGCCGCGCTGCTGCACGACACCGTTGAAGATACCGAATACACACTCGAACTTCTTCGACACGATTTCGGGGACGAGATCGCGATGCTGGTCGATGGTGTGACCAAGCTTGACAAGCTCAAATACGGAGATAGCGCCCAGGCCGAGACCGTACGCAAGATGATCGTCGCGATGTCGAAAGATATTCGGGTTCTCGTCATCAAACTGGCCGATCGTCTGCACAACGCCCGCACCTGGGGATTCGTGGACACGGCATCGGCCACCAGGAAGGCGCAGGAAACTCTCGAGATCTACGCACCACTGGCTCACCGACTCGGAATCCAGGCGATCAAGCTTGAGCTCGAGGATCTGTCGTTCGCTGTGCTTCACCCCAAGCTTTACGTCGAGATTGAAAGCCTCGTGCGTCAACGCACTCCACAGCGTGAGGAGTTCGTGCAGCAGGTCATCGATGCTGTCCACGACGACCTCAAAGCATCACGAATAAAGGGAAGCGTCGCCGGGCGCCCGAAGCAGTATTATTCGATTTACCAAAAAATGATCGTGCGCGGCCGCGAGTTCGACGAGATCTACGACCTCGTGGGCATCCGCATCCTGGTCAATTCAGTGAGGGATTGCTACGCCGTTCTCGGGTCAATCCACGCAAGGTGGAACCCTATCCCCGGTCGGTTCAAAGACTACATAGCGACCCCGAAGTTCAACCTCTACCAGTCCTTGCACACGACGGTCATCGGGCCCCAGGGCAAGCCGGTCGAGCTACAGATCCGCACCACCGAAATGCATGAACGGGCCGAATTCGGGGTGGCGGCACACTGGAAGTACAAAGCGAAGGTGAATGGCAAGGGCGACGGTTCGGGCATTCAAGTCGATGGAGACATGGCGTGGCTCGCCCACATCACCGATTGGCAGGCAGAAACAGAAGACCCAGGGGAATTTCTTGACTCTCTGCGGTTCGAGATCGGTGCCAAAGAGGTTTATGTTTTCACTCCGCAGGGCAAGGTCATTGGCCTCCCCGCCGGGGCGACACCGGTCGACTTCGCCTACGCGGTGCACACGGAGGTGGGGCATCGCACCATGGGCGCCAAGGTCAATGGGCGGCTTGTCCCTCTCGAAAGTGAGCTAAACAGCGGCGATTCCGTCGAGGTTTTCACTTCGAAAAATCCGGACGCCGCGCCCAGCCAGGATTGGCTGTCGTTCGTCAAAAGCACGAGAGCCCGCAATAAGATCCGTGCCTGGTTCACGAAGGAACGACGCGAGGAAGCGGTTGAGCAGGGCAAGGACGCCATAGCTCGCGCCATGCGAAAGCAAAATCTTCCACTACAAAAACTGATGAGCCAGGATTCGTTTGCCGAGGTCGCGTCACAAATGCGCTACGACGACGTCACGGCGCTCTATGCTGCGGTGGGCGAGGGTCATATCTCGACCCAGTCGGTGATAGAAAAAGTTCTGGCGTCACTGCACAGCGAATCTGAGACCGAAGACTCGGAGGTCGAGTTTGCGCCGAAGGGTCGTAGCCGCGCTCTCAAGAACAGCGACTCGGGGGTGCTCGTTCGTGGGGCTCCCGACATCCTCGTCAAGCTGGCAAAATGCTGTACCCCCGTACCCGGTGATCAGGTTGTCGGCTTTGTGACCCGTGGAGCCGGAGTATCGGTGCACCGCACAGACTGCAATAACGTGAATTCACTCATGCTTGAGCCCGAGCGCATCATCGAAGTGGAGTGGGCGCCAAGCTCCAAGTCACTCTTCCTTGTACAAATTCAGGTGGAGGCGCTCGATAGGTCCGGTCTGCTGTCTGACGTGACGCGGGTGCTCAGTGAGAACCATGTCAATATTTTGTCGGCCACGGTGTCTACCTCCAGCGAGAGACTCGCCCTCAGCAGGTTTGTCTTCGAGATGGGAGACACCACCCATCTCGACAGGGTGTTGAACGCCGTTCGCAGGATCGACGCTGTGTATGACGTCTACAGAGTCAGCAACGGCTGATCCGCGCGCGCGCTCGACGTTTGCCCGGGAGATTTCGGCGACTATTGAGTCCATCGATGCAGTCCTCGAAGCTCACCCCGTAGCGACGCATCAGCAATGACACCGAGCGCTCGTCCGCTTCATCGAACACCTCGCTGAACCGGGCAAGATCGATGATGGTGCGCAGGGGAGTGGTGGTTCGAAACCCGTCGACGAGGGTGAATTCATGAGGCCCTATCACCACCTCACGAACACTCACAGATCTCGGGAGTTCATGACCTACTCGTGAGTCCATACCCACGCAAAGCTGGCGATGAGGCGGCGCGAGGTCATACGCGCCCCAGATCCAGCCGGCCGAGCGCTGTTCTGCGATCAGCCGTTGCGGCATCCCGAAGTGCACCACGCTTGCTCGATGTGACGGCTGCTCGATTTCGTCGATGGGGGTGAAGCAATTGCCGATCTGGAATAGCTCTCCGTCCAGCCTCGCTGCCCACAGCTCGGCTTCAGGGAGGTCAAGACCGGAGAGTACGGACGACAGGCGCTCGGGCATCCACCCATCATGGGCGGTGTCGCCTGTGAGCAGGGGCCCGTCGACGTGATGTGTGGGCAACTGCCACCTGTGTACGGCGAGCTGGAGCTAGCGCGCGATTGCTCCTAGCCACGCCCTTCGGGCCTCCAACGCTTCCTGAGCCGCGGCGATGGCGCGTTTATCTCCACCCGCGCGCGCCTCATCGAGTTCACGCTCAAGCTTGGCTATCGCGTCAGTGAGTTGACCGAGGAACCCTGACTCGCGTTCCTTACGGTCTGGGTTATGTTTCACCCAGTGGTCTTCGTCGAGTTTGCGTACGGCGTTCTCGACCTTCCGAAGGCGATCCTCCACCGGCTTGACCCTGTCGCGAGGAACTTTACCGATCGCGTCCCATCTGGACTGGATGCGCAGCAGCGCCTCTTTGGCCTTGACCCGGTTAGTTTCGGCCAATAGCGGCTCGGCCTCGACCAGCAGCGCCTCTTTCAACTCGAGATTGGCGGCGAACTCGGCGTTGTCCTGAACGTCGACCTCAGTCTTGGCCGAGTAGAGAGCGTCGCCGGCCTCTTTGAACTGGGCCCATAACGCGTCATCAAACTTCTTACCCGCACGGCCGGAGGCCTTCCACTGATCCAGGAGTGTGCGGTAAGCGGGTATGCCCTCGGGCCCCTTCGCCACCAGTTCCTGAGCTTTCTCCACGAGCGCCTGCTTGGCGGCCTTTGCATCTTTGTGGACGCTGTCCAACTCTGAGAAGAATGCTTTGCGGTGGGTGTCGATGGTGGCGCGAGCAGCACGGAATCGTTTCCACAGCTCATTTGCCTCGTTCTTAGGCAGTCGTGGCCCGTTCGCCTGATGCCGTTGCCAGCGTGCGAATATGTCGTCGATCGACGCTGTCACCTGCTTCCATTGAGCCTTTGCCGGATCTTGCGCTGCGAGAATTTCTGCCTCGACTACGAGTGCTTCCCGCTCTGTCAACGCCGCAGCGACAAGAGCCCTGGACTCTTCGGTCTGCTTCTCGCTTAGCTCGTTCACGGTGCCTCCGAGAGCCTCCATGCGAGTCTGGAGGGCCGCCAGGTTACCGACGGCATTCGCGGTAGCGATGCTCAAAGTCAGCGTTGTGACCGCCTTCGACACGTCGGCAGCAGGAGCGCCGCGCTTCACTCGCTGCTCAAGAAGCGTGACCTGCCCAGCGAGCTCTGTGAACTTTCGCTGGAAGTAGGCGAGTGCCTCTTCTGGCGAGCCATCGGGGTACTGCCCTACCGCCCGCTCTCCTGCAGCCTCGCGAACGAAGACGGTTCCTGTCTCATCAACGCGGCCCCAGGCCCGATCGTCTGTTGCCACGTGAATCACCCTTGCAGTTCGTACCGGATGGCTGGGCACACTCATACCCGGCCCAGCGGATCAAGCCTATGGCACCCCGGGAATGGCCGGCAGCGACGTTATTGGATCGTGGTGTTGTTGAGCGGCGAAGTTACTGAATGGTGAGCCCCGTGATGGATGTCGCGACGACGGGCGCTCCGTCGGTGGGGCCGTTGGCCCCGGGAATGACTCCACCGGAGCCGATCTGCGCCGCGAGCTGATCGAGTCCACTCGTGACAGTGCCTACCACCGTGTACCCGCCCGCCGCATCGTCAGGCAGCGTGGCATCGGAGAAGACGATGAAGAACTGGCGGCCGTTGCTGTAGGCGTCGCCGCCTCCCCGCGCCATGGCTATCGTCGCGGCCGGGTAGACGCCGCCGACCGCTGCGTTCTCGACCGGTCCGAAACTGAACGACGGGTCGGGAGCGCCGGTGCCATCGAAGGATCCACACTGAATGAGCCCGGCAGTGGCGCTTGAGACCAGACGATGGCAGGTCTTGTCGACGTAATAGCCATCCTGTGCAGACGTGACGAACGACGCCACAGCCTGCGGGGCGAGGGCTCCATCGAGAGAAATCCCGAGTGGCACGTCATTGAGGGTCAGAGTGCCCGTCCAGGTTCGCCCTTCGGCCACGGATGGGTCTGGCACGTCACCCACGTTTTGGCTTTCGGCGGTGGCGGTGGCAGTGGGAGTGGGGGCTGGGGTTGGAGTGCCGGGGCCGCCGTTGAAGTAATAAAGCTGCGCTCCCGCGACCAGCGCAGCAACCGTCAGTACACCCGCGATGGCGACGATGTTGTCGCGAGTGCGGCGCCGGCGGCCGTGCTCATAGACAGTCTGCCTGGCCTGGTAGCGGCGCAGGCGATCCCGGGCCTCACGCGCCTGACGATCGGTGCTCTTATTCGTTGCCACGATTGCTCCTTCTGTGGTTCGGTGCCGGGGGCTCGGTGCTGTGCGGCACCCAGCCGAGCCGAGTGCCATTGTGAACTGTACGATATCCGTCGGGTCGGTCGCCGAGGTTAGCATTGCCATCATGGATAGCGGGCCTGGATTACGCGGTGGGGCAACCCCACTGGCGGTGAGAATGCGCCCCATGAGCCTGGATGAGGTTGCCGGGCAGCGGCATCTGCTGGCGCCCGGTTCGCCGCTGGTCAGCCTGGCCTCTGACCGCACGGGCGAGCAGGGGTCAGTCTCGATCATCCTGTGGGGGCCACCCGGAACAGGAAAGACAACGCTGGCTAAAGCCATTGCGCACAGCTCTGGCCGAAAGTTTGTCGAACTGTCGGCGGTCAACGCGGGTGTCCGCGATGTCAGGCAGGTGATGGAGGAGGCACTCTCGAGCCGAGATCTCTACGGACTCACCACGGTGCTGTTTCTCGATGAGATTCACCGCTTCACGAAAGCCCAGCAGGATGCACTGCTGCCGGGGGTGGAGAACGGCTGGGTCATCCTGATTGCGGCAACCACGGAGAACCCATCCTTCTCGGTCATCGCGCCGCTGCTGTCGCGATCGCTGTTGCTCACGCTCGAACAGTTGGATGAGACCGACCTCGGGGCCGTGATTGATCGTGCTGTCGCGGATGATCGCGGGCTGGCAGATGCCGTCACGCTCGCACCAGAGGCTCGCGCCACCATTATTAGGATGTCGTCGGGTGACGCGAGGCGGGCGCTCACGGCACTCGAGGCCTCGGCGATGGCCGCGGTGGCCTCGCACGACGGAACCGGAACGCCCGTTGTCACGGCCGAACTCGTGGCCATGGCCGTTGATCGTGCCCTATTGCGCTACGACAGGCAGGGCGACGAGCACTACGACGTGATCAGCGCCTTCATCAAATCGGTCAGGGGTTCTGACGTGGACGCGGCCCTGCACTACCTCGCCCGAATGATCGAGGCCGGGGAAGATCCCCGCTTCATTGCCCGGAGAATAATCATCTCGGCGGCCGAAGACATCGGTATGGCTGACCCTCAGGCATTGGTCATCGCACTGGCGGCAGCCGATGCCGTGCAGCTGATCGGCATGCCCGAGGGCAGGATTCCGCTGGCCGAGGCCGTTGTTTATCTCGCAACGGCACCCAAGTCCAATGCCGCCTACCTTGCCCTGGACAGAGCGATCGCCGACGTTCGCGCCGGCAAGATCGGGCGGGTGCCCAAGCCTCTTCGTGACGCCCATTATCCAGGGGCGCAGCGGCTGGGGCACGGCAAGGGATATAAGTATTCCCATGACTTCGACTTCGGGGTGGTAACCCAGCAGTACCTCCCTGACGAGCTCCAGGGCACGGAGTATTACCAGCCGAGCAACAACGGTAATGAGCGAGACGTGGCCGCCAGGCTAGAGAAGCTCAGGGGCATCATTCGCGGTAGTTAGTGATACTCTTATCGCTGCCCAAGATCTGGTTTCCGCGCGCGGCTGCAACGAAATCGCCGGTCGAGGATTTACGGTCTGTAGCCGACCGAGGTCCGCAGGGCGCTTCCCTCTACTTTCACGGGCGTGTGCGAGAAGCACGAGTTTTGCGCGCGCATGCGTGCACGCGAGCACCCGTTTCCATCATTCATTGACAGTAAGGAACCCGTGTCTACTAAGTCACGTACTCGTAGCAAGACCCGCCTTTCGCGTGCTCTGGGCATCGCGCTGACCCCGAAGGCAGCGAAGTACCTTGAGAAGCGTCCGTATGCTCCCGGTGAACATGGCCGCACCAAGCGCAAACAGGACAGCGACTACGCCGTGCGTCTTCGTGAGAAGCAGCGCCTGCGCGCCCAGTACGGTATCCGCGAAGCCCAGCTCAAAATCCAGTTCGAGGAAGCTCGCAAAGCGGCAGGATTGACCGGTGAAAACCTGGTGGAGCAGCTCGAGATGCGTCTCGACGCGATTCTCGTGCGCTCCGCGATCGCCCGCACCACTGCGCAGTCGCGCCAGATGGTGGTGCACCGTCACATTCTCGTCGATGGCCAGCTCGTCGATCGCCCGTCGTTCCGCGTGAAGCCGGGCCAGCTCGTGCACGTGAAGCCTCGCAGCGAAGGTATGGAGATCTTCCAGGTCGCGGCTGCCGGCGGCCACGTCGACGTGCTTCCCAAGACCCCGGGGTACCTGGAGGTCGAAATCGACAAGCTCCAGACACGCCTGGTTCGTCGTCCGAAGCGCGCCGAGGTTCCCGTGACCTGCGAAGTGCAGCTCGTCGTGGAGTACTACGCCGCTCGCTAAACGCAACCCGGTTACTGTGGGAGCGGGTCGTCGCAAGACGGCCCGCTTTCTTCCGTTAACCGATAAGAAACGCACCATCACCACCGGACATAGGGCGGGACGGACTGACCTGGTCGCCCTGCTGTCGGCTGTCACATGGCTCCCTCTGATGGGGATTGCCGCTGCTCCTGCTGGAGTGCAGAGCGCCGTGCGGGGCGGTCGAGAGAGCACCGAGCGCACGGGATCGAAGAACTAAGCTGGCACTTTATGATTTCGCCCGTCGAACACCTCTCATCAAAGGAGCACTCATGAAGGGCCTACTTGTCCTCACCGTCGGAGTCGCTGCAGGATTCTTCGTTGCGCACGCCGTCTCGAAGACTCCCGAAGGGCACCAGTTCTTCGCCTACATCGAGTCGCGTGCGCGCCAATTCCGGGCTGCCGTCGTGGAGGGTTACCAGGCCCGCGAGGCCGAACTTCTGGCCGCCGTCGCGGAGGCTGAAGACGTGATTTCCGACCTCAACCGCAGACGCTGACCCACGACAGGCTCGGTCGTCGAGCTCCATTGCACACCGAGTGACCAGGACCTTCCTATGCAGACCGCAGACATCCAGAACCGCTGGCTGAATTTCTTTGGCGAACGAGGACACACAATCGTGCCCTCCGCCTCGCTGGTGAGCGACGACCCCACCCTGCTCTTCACCGTCGCAGGGATGGTGCCGTTCGTGCCCTACCTGACCGGACTGGTGCCCGCCCCCTACCCGCGTGCGACGAGTGTGCAGAAGTGCATTAGGACCCTCGACATCGAGGAGGTGGGCAAGACCCCCCGGCACGGCACGTTCTTCCAGATGAACGGCAACTTCTCCTTCGGTGACTATTTCAAGAAGCAGGCGATCGAGTTTGCCTGGGAGCTGTTGACAGGCACCGAATCGGCCGGTGGCTTCGGGTTCGACGAGAAGGACCTCTGGGTCACCGTGTACAAGGACGATGACGATGCGGTCAACTTCTGGAAGAAGACGGCGGGCCTCGCCGACGAACGCATCCAGCGTCTGGATATGGATACCAACTACTGGTCGACAGGCCAGCCCGGGCCTGCGGGGCCGTGCTCAGAGATTTTCTTCGATCGCGGACCCGAATATGGCATGGATGGCGGTCCGGCGACAGATGACGACAGATATGTCGAAATCTGGAACCTCGTGTTCATGCAGTACCTGCGGGGTGAGGGCAGCGGTAAGAATTTCGAGATTCTGGGGGAGTTGCCCTCACAGAACATCGACACCGGCATGGGGATGGAGCGGGTCGCCTTCATCAAGCAGGGCGTCGAGAACATGTACGAGATCGACCAGGTTCGCCCTGTGCTCGACAAGGCCGCCGAGCTATCGCGGCGACGGTACGGTGCCAGCAACGAGGACGACGTCAGGATGCGCGTCATCGCAGACCATGTGCGATCGAGTCTGATGCTGATGTCGGATGGGGTCACCCCGGCGAACGAGGGACGCGGATATATCCTGCGCCGGCTTTTGCGACGCACCGTCCGCTCAATGCGGCTGCTTGGTGTCGAAGAACCGACATTCGCCGAGCTGTTTCCCGCGTCCCGCGATGCGATGAAGACCCAGTACCCCGAGGTGTCGACCGACTTCGATCGCATCTCCCGCCTGGCACTCGCGGAGGAAGAGACCTTCCTCAGGACGCTGGCCAGTGGCACGACCATCCTGGACATCGCCGTCTCGCGCACCCAGCAGGCCGACGCCACGCAATTGCCCACGGAGACGGCGTTCCTACTGCATGACACGTATGGATTCCCCATCGACCTGACACTCGAGATCGCCGAAGAGGCGGGCCTCTCGATTGACCGCGACGGATTCGACGTGCTGATGAATCACCAGCGCACGATGGCCAAGGCTGACGCCAAATCGAAGAAGCAGCACCTGGCTGACCTCTCGGTCTATAGCGCGTTCCGAGCGCAGGGCGAAACAGTCTTCACAGGCTACGACTACCTCGATACCGACACAACGGTCTTGGGACTGATCGTCGACGGGGCCGCCGTGACGCGCGCAACTTCCGGTCAGATTGCTGAAGTAGTCCTGGCCGAAACGTCGTTATATCCCGAATCCGGAGGCCAGGAAGCCGATGCCGGAACCATCGTGGGTCTCGGGTTCGAACTCGAGGTGCTCGATGTCCAGCGGCCGGTCAAGGGACTCGTCAGTCATAAGGTGCAGGTCACTTCCGGCGAGGTGGGAGTGGGCGAGCCGGCGACCAGCGTCGTCGACCCCCGGTGGCGGCGCGGTGCGACGCAGGCCCATTCCGCGACTCACCTCATCCACGCCGCGCTCCGTCAGATTCTCGGACCGCAGGCGCACCAGTCGGGTTCCTACAATAAGTCCGGCTACATGCGCCTCGACTTCTCATGGAATTCGGCGCTGTCTCACGCCACGAAAAGTGAAATCGAAGAGGTGGCCAATAACGCTGTACTGGACAATCTCGAGGTCACCACGCGAATACTGCCGATTGGCGAGGCGAAGGCCCTCGGTGCGATGGCACTGTTCAGCGAGAAGTATGGTGACACGGTTCGAGTCGTCGAGATAGGCGGCCCGTGGTCGCTCGAGCTCTGTGCGGGAACGCATGTGTCGCGATCTTCGGAGGTCGGGCTGATCAACCTCATTGGCGAGTCGTCGGTGGGTTCGTCCAATCGGCGCATCGAGTCGCTGGTGGGACTGGACGCCTTTCGAGACCTCGCTGTCGAGCGCGCGCTCGTGTCAGAGCTCACGTCGGCATTGAAGACTCCCCGTGACCAACTACCCGAACGCATCGGCGCGCTGGTCGCTGACCTTCGGGCCGCGGAGAAGAAGATCGCCGAGTTCGAGTCCGGCCAGCTGGCGCAGCGCATTCCTGCCATCGTGGCCAATGGTTATCAGGTCGGCGCTGTGATGCTCGTGGTCGAAAATCTGGGCAGGATATCTACGACCGATGACCTGCGATCACTCGTGATGGGAGTGCGCGAGCGACTCGGTAGCGGTGCCTCCATCGTCGCGCTCGCCGCCGAGGTGTCGGGCAAGCCCGCCG
The DNA here is from genome assembly GCF_031364185.1 of Salinibacterium sp. Taxonomy (NCBI): domain Bacteria; kingdom Bacillati; phylum Actinomycetota; class Actinomycetes; order Micrococcales; family Microbacteriaceae; genus Salinibacterium; species Salinibacterium sp. The sequence continues at coordinate 81,644 of NZ_JANLVV010000150.1, forward strand.
TCATCGTCGCGACCAACGACGCCTCGCGCGCCGCGGGGCATAAGGCCGGCCGTCTGGCTCAGCTCGCTGCAGGAGTGCTTGGCGGCGGAGGTGGTGGAAAGGACGACATTGCGCAGGGTGGTGGATCGACTGTGTCCGCTATCGGCCCGGCACTTGACGCAATCACTGAGGCAGTGCGCGGCTAGTGCGACCGGGGGTACGGCTGGGCGTTGACGTGGGGCTGGCCCGCATCGGGGTTGCGCGCTGTGACTCGCATGGCATCCTGGCCACCCCGGTGGAGACAGTACCCAGGGGCAGTGGCGACCTGTCCCGCATCGCCCGAATCGCCGTCGAACTGGAAGCCATAGAGATCGTTGTCGGCCTTCCCCTCGCGCTATCAGGCAATGACACTGCGTCAACGGCAGATGCGAGGAGTTTCGCGAACGAGATTTCGAGAACGTCGAGACTGCCGGTGCGACTCGTGGATGAGCGGCTGTCGACTGTGTCGGCCCAGTCAGCGCTCAGGGCAGCGGGTCGGTCTACCAGAAATTCACGAGCAGTGATTGATCAGGTGGCCGCCGTTATAATTTTGCAACATGCGCTCGACTTCGAGCGTTCTGCTGGCATACCTCCCGGTGTCGTCGTAGACACCCATGAAGGACTTTAAATCTATGGCACATGAGCCGAGCTGGGACAGCATTTTTGATCCGGACCCGACGCCGGACTCATCTACCCCCAGCGTTACCCAGGTCGCTGAGCCCGCCCCGACCAGTCGTCGCGAGGCCCGCGAGGGTGAAGCGCGCCGTCGCGGTGGTGGCAACGGCTCAGGCTCGGCTGGCGGCGCACGAGCCGGCAGTCGGCCGAGCAAACGCGGCCTGTTGTGGCTGAAGATCGCCCTCCCGCTTGTTCTCGTCATCGGGGCAGCAGGCGGCGTGGCGGCTTTTGGCTGGGTCAACTACAACGAACAGGTGCGGGAGTTGCTGGGCATCCCCCTCGCCATCGACTACGAGGGCACCGGCAACGGCGTGGAAGCAATTGTCACGGTGCGTTTGGGCGACCTGGGTTCTGATGTGGCTACCGAGCTCCACGACGCTGGGGTCACCATGACGTATGACGCGTTCTACGACCTGCTCGTGGCACAGGCGGACAATGTGAATTTCGTTCCGGGGAACTTCTCACTGCAAAAGGAAATGAGCGCTCAATCGGCGCTCGATGCCCTGCTCGATCCCGCCAATAAGATCACCGATCGCGTGCTGCTGCGCGAAGGGGTCACCTTGCCCACGGCGCTTGAATTGATCTCCGAGACGACCAGTATTCCGCTGGCTGAGCTTCAGGCCGCCGCCGCCGACCTGCCCTCCTTCGGCCTACCCGCCGAGGCGCCGAGCCTCGAGGGCTATCTCTTTCCCGCAACCTACGAACTCGACGGTACCGAAACGGCTCAGGAAATACTGCAGCGGCTCGTCACCGAGATGTTCGCGCGGCTGGATTCCGCCGGAGTGGCGGTGGAAGATCGCCATCGCGTCTTGACGCTTGCGGCCCTAATCCAAAAAGAGGGCGGACCGGAAGTCGACTTCGCGAAGGTATCGCGCGTATTCACGAACAGACTCAACGACGGAATACTGCTCCAATCGGATGCGACGGTCAGCTATGGCGCCGGTAGCACATCGATATTCACGACTGATGCCGAACGAGCGGACGACAGCAATCCATACAACACTTATGTTCATCCTGGACTGCCAATCGGGCCTATTTCGGCCCCTGGCGCCGCCGCGATCGACGCGGCGCTGAACCCGGTCGACGGGCCCTGGCTTTTTTTCGTGCTTGTCAACGGCGAGACCGGAGAGACCACATTCTCCACCACCGTGGACGAGCATGACGCTGCAGTCGAGGTGTGGCAGCGGTGGCTTCGCGATCACCCCGAGTGGGACACGGGAGAGTGACGGCGCGAACTCGGCTCGCAGTGCTGGGCTCGCCGATCTCCCATTCGCTTTCTCCGCGCATCCACAAGGCCGCATATGAGGTGCTCGGGCTCGACTGGAGCTATGAGTCTGTCGATGTCACAGAGGGGTCACTCGCGGACTTCGTAACGAAACTCGACTCACGCTGGCGGGGACTGTCGCTGACGATGCCGCTGAAACGCGGCATCCTGCCCCTGCTGGATTCTCGGGACAGTGTGGTGGACACTGTGGGTGCCGCGAATACCGTGCTGGTCGGTGAA
>NZ_JANLVV010000161.1:0-11046 GCF_031364185.1 Salinibacterium sp.
CCGGGCCGGTAGCCGCCTGGTCGACCGATCCGAAGTCGTTCGGATTGGTCACGAGCACCAGAGTGACCGGTGAATAGCCGGCAGCCTCGATCATCTTCCGGTTGAACGTCACCAGCGGAGTGCCCGCTTCGACGCGGTCGCCCACGGCTGTCGTGACGTCGAAGCCCTTGCCCTTCATGTTCACGGTGTCAATGCCCACGTGAATGAGGAGCTCCACACCACTGTCGAGTAACAGCCCGAAGGCGTGGCCGGTCGACTGCGCGACAACCACCTCACCGGCGCCTGGCGCGTAGACGGTGTCTTCGGTTGGATCGACTCCGACGCCGAGGCCGACGATGCCCTTGCTAAATACCGGGTCCGGAACCTCGGCTAACGGAATCACGACACCGCTGACAGGTGAACCGATCGTGGCGAGAACGGTGGCCACAGTGGTTGCGCCTCTCGTGCCTGCCGCACTCGCCACGAGCGGTGCGACGACCGGAGCCGCTACGGCAGTCGTTGTGGTCTTGGCGGTTTCCCGCGCCTCGACCTCAACGGCGACGGCAGCCTTCTGCTCGGGCGTCTGGTATCCGGAGAGAATTACCAGGATCATCGCGGTGAAAAAGGACGCAGCAACAGCGCCCGCATAGAGCGGGATGTTGTCGAACGCGGGGATGGTCAGTAGCGAGGTGAAAACGAAGGCGCTGGTCTTCACGCCACCGCCGAGGCCGATGATGACCCCACCGACGAGGCAACCGACGAGCATCCGCGGGTATATGCGTTTGAACCGCAAGTGGATGCCGTAGAGCGACGGTTCGGAGATGCCACCCAGTAGCCCCGCTGCCAGCGCGCCGGTCGCCGTCTGCTTCATTTGCCGATCCTTCTCGCGGATGGAGAGGTACAGCACGCCCGCGGTTGCACCGAAGCACGCAAAGTTCCAGGCGCCCATCGGCCCCTGGATGAAGTCGTAGCCGAGGGACTGGATGTTAAGTAGCATGATCGCGTTCAGCGGCCAGTGCAGGCCGAGGGGAACCATGAAGGGGTAGGCCAGCGGGATGACGACCGCGAAGATGAAGGGCGAGAAGTCGTTGATCGACTTGAGGAAGCTGCCGAGGCCGGCGCCGCCGTACACGCCGAGGGGGCCAATGACGAACGCGGTCAGCGGAATCATGACAAGCATGCTGATGAACGGCACAAAGATCAGTTGGATACTCGGCGGGATGATCTTCTTCAGACCCTTGGTCAGCGCGCCGAATACCACCGCCATCAGCAGCGGTGGGAACACTTGCGAACTGTAGTCAGTCACCGTGAGCGGCAGCCCGAAGATCTGAACGACGGCCGCCTTGCCGCCGAAGACGGTCTCCGCGCCCTCGGAAAGCCCCAGGGCGGTAAAGCCGGGCAACATGACTACGGCCATGATGGCGAAGCCGACCCACGGGTCGGCACCGAGCCGTTTGGAGGCGTTGTAGGCCACCATGAGCGGCAGAAAGACGAAGACTCCCTGCCACATCAGGTTGACAAACTGCCAGGACGGGTCCAGGGTGACGCCCGGTGAGTTCCACGCCGGAATGACTCCGAGGGTTGCCATCAGCGCCATGAACGTGATGAACAGGGAAGCGCCGAGGAGTGCGCCCAGGATGGGGCGGACTGAGTCTGACAGGACCTCGAAGAACGTGTCGAGGCCGGCGAACCTACCGCGTGGTCCCTTCGCGCGTTCCGCTGCCTTCACATCGTCAGCGCCGCGTCCGGAGCCAAGTCTCTCGAGTCCAGGAAGCGCCAGAATGTCGTTGTACACCGTCTCGACTGCTCCGCCGATGACCACTTGGTAGCGATTCCCGGTCTGGGGAACGACACCGAGGACCTCAGGTATCGCTTCGACGACCGCCTGGTCGATTCCCGATGTGTCTTTGAGTTGGAAGCGCAGGCGGGTGGCACAGTGAGTGAGGCCGATGACATTCTCGGCGCCGCCGATACTGGTGATAATGGCCGAAGCTGGACTCAAATCCACGTGGTTCCCCCTGAGGTGCAGATGCGGGGCTTGGATCCGGCACAGACGATGTGCCCGTCAACAATCGGTGACCCCCATTCGAGGGTAGCTGATTCATCCGTCCCGCAGGCAGAAGCACCCGCATCCGCATCCGCGCACGTCTGTCCCATCCGCGCACGGGCGCCCGATCGCGGATGCGACAGACGTGCGCGGATGCTGGAGGGGGCGTCGTTATGCTGGGCGGATGAGCTGGTGGAACACGGTCGTCGAGAAGGTTCGCCCCGCTGCCTCGCCGCTGCTGAACATCGCCGGGGATGTGGGCGAGGGGCCGGTGATCATCCTCATCCATGGAATTGCCTCGTCGGCTGCCACCTTCAAACGACTCGTGCCGCTGCTGGAGGATCGTTACCGCTGCATCTCGATCGAGCTGCTCGGGTTCGGCGAGTCGCCGGCGCCGTCGCATGCGACCTACACGATCGAGGAGCACGTCGCCGCTATTCGCCGCACAGTGCACTCGCTACGGCTTACAGCGCCGTTCGTGCTCGTCGGCCACTCCCTCGGTAGTCTGCTGGCCGCCCGCTACACCGCTGTGCACCCGGCCCAGGTGTCGCGGCTGGTGCTGATCAGCCCGCCCGTGTACCTGACGCCCACCGAGATCGGTGACCCGCGAGCTCGCAGACAGGTCGGGGCCTACCTTCGCGCCTACGAATTCATGCGGGCCAATAAAGACTTTACGATCGGTAGCGTCGCTCGAATCGCAAGCATCTTCCAGCTGAAGGATGTGCTCGAAGTGTCTGAGCGCAACTGGACTCCGTTCATCCTGAGCCTTCAAAATTGCATCGAATCACAGACCACCGTCAGCGACATTTCCGCCATCAGGGTGCCGATCGACGTCGTGTACGGTGCGCTCGACCAGTTCATCACGCCGAGCACAATGGGAATCATCGAGCAGATGAGGCACGTGACCATGCACAGGGTCGAGGTCAACGACCACCTCGTGCGTAAGCGGCTCGCCCATGCCGTCGCGAAGGTCATCAACTAGCCGCCGGTCCCAGGCTCCGCCGCATCGTAGGCTGGACCGATGCGCACCTCACCCATCACCCGGCTCGGCCGTCCCGTGTCAACGATCGGCCTCGGCACCTGGCAGCTTGGCGCAGACTGGGGAGACGTCAGCGAGGTGGATGCGACGGCGATCCTTGCCTCATCGGTCGAGTCAGGCGTCACTTTCTTCGACACCGCCGACGTCTACGGCGACGGACGCAGCGAGCAGATCATCGGCCGCTTCGCCGCGACCCACCCCGGATTATTCGTGGCCACGAAAATCGGGCGGCGCCTCGAGCAGACCCGGGAGAACTACTCGATGGCCAACTTCAGGGCGTGGATCGACCGCTCCCGCACCAACCTTGACGTGGATACCCTCGACCTGGTGCAGCTGCACTGTCCGCCGAGCGCCGTTATCGAGAGTGACAGTGTGTTTGACAACCTCGACACCCTCGTGTCGGAGGGCACGATTTCTCGCTACGGTGTGAGTGTCGAGACGGTGGCCCAAGCGCTCGCCGCGATTGCCCGGCCGGGCGTTGCCAGTGTGCAGGTCATCCTGAACGCCTTCCGTCTCAAACCGCTGGATGCGGTGCTTCCGGCGGCGTTTGAGGCCGGCGTCGCGATCATTGCGAGGGTGCCGCTCGCCTCGGGGCTATTGAGCGGAAAATACACGAAAGACACCACGTTTGCGCCAGATGACCACCGCACGTACAACCGTCACGGTGAGGCATTCGACGTCGGCGAAACCTTTTCGGGCGTCAACTTCGACGACGGGGTTGCCGCCGCGCAGGAGTTCTCGTCGTTGGCAGGGCAGGTAGGGCTGCCGGCTCCGGTGGCCGCGCTCGCGTGGCTGTCGCAGCTTCCTGGTGTCACTACGGTGATCCCGGGCGCTAGAAATGTTGCCCAGGCGGCGTCGAATGCGTCGGCGGGAGATGTCGGGCAACTCAACCTCACCCTGCAGATCCGCGAGCTGTACGACCGTCGATTCCGGGCCGAGATCCACCACCGCTGGTAAAGCCGTGTGGCCGTGTTGGCACACGGGTTGATTGCCAGAATCGGCAGTGTGGACTGGTGCAATATGCGGAAAAGTAATCCATTGTGGCGGCGTGTCGGTTTGCAATCATGTGCCATCCATGAGAAAGAGCTTGACGACGCCTGTGCGCAGCACTAACCTGACAACACTTCGGAATCCCGACCGAAGTGCCAGTCGTTACCCAAACTAACGAGCTGGCTCACGCAACACCTGTCCCGAGCAGGTAATTTCCCATGAACACACCTTCCGAGGTGTTTTTCGTGCGCCCGATAACGCTCGAAAAATACCGCGCATTACTCATCCTCCGCGCATTACCCAACAGTGCTTCCTTCGCGGGGAGCATGCCGTGAGTGGCACTATTCGTGTCGGTCTACCGTCGCCTAGCGGTCGCGCGATCGATATGTTTTCTGCCAGCGCGGCCCACGCGACCGCGCGCACCGAGTCCGGTGCCCGCACCCCGAAGCCCGCGTCAGCATCCTGGGCCCACCGCCAGGTGCATGCCTGCCAACTGACCGACCTCGTGGTCATTCTCGTCGTGGTCGCGGCATCCGTCGTGATTGGCGTCTGGACCGGACTTTATTCCGTTGTTCCGGGGCATACGGAGGTCGTGACGGCCGGCGTATTCTCCCTCGTCTGGTTCGGTGCCCTGCACGTGCGGCGCACCTCGGAACTCCGAACTGCGGGGCGCAGCAGTGAGTCTGGGCGTGTAGTTGCCGCCACATCCGTGGTGTTCGGGCTCCTTGCGGTCGTCAACGGATTCGTTCACATCGACGGCCTTCGGGCGTACCTTCTCGGCGGACTTCCCGTCGGTCTGCTGCTGCTTATCGTCGGCCGCACGTTTTGGCAGCGTCGGCTTGACTCAGTTCGAGCGTTCGGTTTGAGTCTGCCACGCGCCCTGATCGTCGGCGCCGGTCCCGACATCGACTTCGTAGTGGAGCAGCTCGGGCGCGCCACCGCCCCCCGGTATGTGGTGGCGGGTGCGGTCCTGTCTGATGGCGTGCCCGTCTCCGACGCAGTGTCGTCGACCGGAATGTCCCAGTGCGACAGAATCACTGCCATAACCGACGCGATTGCCGTCGCAAACGCTGACGTCGTCATCCTGGCAAGCCACCCCGGCGACGGTGGAGAATTCGTCCGTGCGCTGTCGTGGCGCCTCGAATCAAGCCAGGCACACCTGGTGCTCGCCTGGTGCCTCGACTCGGTCGTCCGATCGCGTATGCGCTTCGATACCGCTGACGGCCTTCCGCTCATGCATGTCACGACCCCCACCTTTTCGGGCGGCAAGCACCGCGTGAAGCGTGCGATGGACGTCGTCCTGTCCGGATGCGCCCTGCTGTTCCTGGCGCCGCTGTTCGGCGTGATCGCACTGCTGATTCGTCGCGACAGCACCGGCCCAGTGTTCTTCCGCCAGGAGCGCGTCGGCGTCGATGGCACAAGATTCTCGATGGTCAAGTTCCGCTCGATGACTACGACCGCCGAGGCGGACCTTGCCGCTCTGCTTGAGCAGAACGAGGGCAGCGGCCTGCTATTCAAGCTCCGTGCCGACCCGCGCGTCACCCGGATGGGCTCCGTGCTGCGGCGATACTCGCTGGATGAGCTTCCCCAGCTCTGGAATATCTTCATGGGGCAGATGAGCATCGTCGGTCCGCGTCCTCCCCTGATGTGCGAAGCAGAGCAGTACGACGATCGCCTCCAGCGTCGCCTGTACATCAAGCCCGGGCTCACCGGGGCATGGCAGGTGGGCGGACGGTCCGATCTGAGTTGGGAAGAGAGCATCCGCCTCGATCTGCACTACGTGGAGAACTGGTCCATCCTTGGTGACATTCGCATCATGTGGCGCACCGTCGGCGTTGTCATCGGGCCAGTGGGGGCGTACTGACGATGTTGAATTTCACGGCACGAATCTCACGGCTGCTGACTCGACGGGCTGCCATCGGCGTCTCGGCGGCCCAGCGTCATCCCGGCCCTCGCGCCGGTGTCGCGACGGCCGCAATTTTCGGACTCGTGGCCAGCACTCTCATGGGCGTCACGGCCGAGCCTGCGTCTGCGGCCGCAGACCCCTGCGGCCCGAGTTCGAACAGGATCGTCTGCGAGAACAACAAGCCCGGAACCGATCCGGCCATCTGGGATATCCAGGGCGCTGGCGATTCGAGCATCCAGGGTTTCGGAACGGATATCAGTGTCAACGTCGGTGGGACGATCGGATTCAAGGTATCCACTGCCGCCTCGAGCTACCGGCTGGACATCTACCGCACCGGCTACTATCAAGGTTTGGGGGCACGATTCGTCACGAGCGTTACACCCGCCGCATCCCTTCCGCAAATCCAGCCGCCGTGTGCGACCGATGGCCTGACCGGCCTGGCCGACTGCGGCAACTGGGGACTTTCCGCCTCGTGGACGGTGCCAGCGACGGCCGTCTCCGGCGTGTACATCGCGGTGCTCGACCGCACTGACACGGGTGGGACGAGTCACATTATTTTCGTCGTGCGCGACGACTCCAGCCGCTCCGATGTGCTCTTCCAGACATCGGACACGACGTGGCAGGCGTACAACACGTACGGTGGAGCCAGCTTCTACCAGGGCGGCAGCGCGGGTCGAGCATTCTCACTCAGCTACAACCGCCCATTCGCAACCCGGGAAGGCATCACGGCTCGCGACTTCTACTTCAGTTCGGAGTTCGCCCAGGTGCAGTTCCTGGAGCAGAACGGGTACGACATTACCTACGCGTCCGGAGTCGATACCGATCGGTACGGTTCTCTGCTGCTCAACCACAAGGTATTTCTCTCGGTCGGCCACGACGAATACTGGTCGACCGGGCAGCGGGCCAACGTCGAGGCCGCTCGCGACGCGGGAGTCAACCTGCAGTTTCTGTCGGGTAATGAGGTCTACTGGCACACGCGATACGAGCCATCCACCGTCGAGCCCGGATCCAATGCCTACCGCACGCTTGTCTCGTATAAGGAGACGTGGGCCAACGCGAAGATCGACCCCAGCACGACCTGGACCGGCACCTGGCGCGACCCGCGGTTTGCGGCACCGAGCGCGGGAGCGGGTCGGCCGGAGAATGCCCTGACTGGCTCGATGTACATGTCCAACGATGACGATCTCCCTGTCACCGTGACGGCGGATCAGGGAAAGACCCGGCTGTGGCGAGGCACCTCCCTGACAGCCCTGGCGGCAGGAACTCGCCAGCCACTTGCCCCGCACACTGTCGGCTACGAATCGAACGAAGTCGTCGACAATGGATTCAGCCCCGCCGGGCTCATCAAGCTGTCGACGACGGTGGGCCCGACCCCACAACTTCTCCAGGATTTCGGCAACGCGGTCGCCCCCGGCACCACGACGCACAACCTGACCCTCTACCGCGCCCCCAGTGGAGCGCTGGTGTTCGGCGCGGGGACGATCCAGTGGGCGTGGGGCCTTTCACAGAATCACGATGGCAACGGTGCCCCCGCCGATCCTCGAATGCAGCAGGCGCAGGTGAATATCCTCGCTGACATGTCAGCGCAGCCACTGACGCTCATGACCGGGTTGGTATCAGCTGCCCGAAGCACTGACACGACAGCGCCGACGGTCTCGTTCGTGGCTCCCGCGGCGAATTCGACCCGGAGCAGCGGCGCCGTCGTGACCGTGTCGGGCACCGCACAGGATGTCGGCGGTGTCGTGGCCGGAGTCGAAGTCTCGACCGATGGCGGGACGGAGTGGCATGCCGCCACGGGCACCGCCTCGTGGAGCTACTCGTACAGCCAGAGCGGAATCGGAGCCCAGGCAGTCCGCGTGCGGGCCACCGACGACAGCGCCAATACCTCGACACCGAACACCTTGCCCCTGACCGTCACCGGTCCAGCCAGCGTCTTCGGTTCTGAGGCTCCGCTGGTCGTTGACTCGGGGGATCCCAGTGCAGCCGAGCTCGGCCTCAACTTCATTCCCGAGGTCAACGGGTTCGTCACCGGCGTGCGTTTTTATAAAAGCGCCGCGAACGTCGGAACCCACACCGGGTCACTCTGGAGCTCGACAGGTGCTCTGCTTTCGCAGGTGAATTTCACCAGCGAAACAGGGAGTGGATGGCAGACCGCACAGTTCCCCAGCGCCGTCAGTGTGACGGCCGGCCAGAAGTACACGGTGTCATACACGGCACCGTCCGGGCGCTACTCCTCGGGGTACTACTACTGGACGTACTGGTCGAGCCTGTCGTCGCCCCTGTCGGTGCCATACGCCTATGGCGCTCCGTCTCCCGGTGTCTTCGGAAACGCTGGCACCCTTCCGACGTCGAGCTACCAGGGAACGAACTACTACGTCGACGTGCTCTTCTCGACCGAGAATGTAACCCCGCCGTCCGTGACCTCCCGTTACCCGGTCGCCGGATCCACCTGCGTCGGCACGTCGAGCGCAGTGACGGCGTGGCTGGCCGGCACGGTGACAGCATCCACCGTCACCATGTCGATCTTTTCGACCGCGGGAGCCGCCATCGGCGGAACGAGTGCTTACGACGCCGCGACGATGAGAGTCACGTTCACGCCGACTGCGGCGCTCGCGGCGACCACTTCGTACACGGCGACGATCGTGGCGTCCGGTACTGCTGGCGCTCTCTCGACCGGGCAGGCCTGGAGCTTCACCACCGCAGCAGCCGGTAGCGCAGCATCCTGCCCGGTTTCGATCTTCTCCACATCGACGGTTCCGGTAGTGCTGCAGGTTGCCGACAGCCCGGTGACCCTCGGTGTGACCTTCAGTTCGAGTTCCAACGGCTCGATCGTGGGCATGAGGTTCTTCAAAGGCTCCGCAAATACGGGGACACACACCGGCACCCTCTGGTCATCGACCGGAACGTCATTGGCGACCGCGACCTTCGTGGGCGAAACGGCCACTGGCTGGCAGAACGTCTACTTCAGCCAGCCAGTGGCCATCACGGCCGGCACGCAATACGTTGCGTCATATCGATCCACGAGCGGCAACTACTCCACTACTTCGGGCGTCTTCGGCGAGGTATTCAGGAGCGGATTCCTGACGGTTCCCTCCGGCGGCGCCGTCTACAGCTATAGCGACGGCTTTCCTTCGTCACCATCGACGACGAACTATTTTGTGGATGTGATGTTCGCGCCTCCAGGCGGCGGCGGCACCCCGCTTCCCGCGGTCACGTCGAACACTCCGGCAGCCGGTGCGACCGGGGTCGCGACCTCAACGGCCATCAGGGCCGTGCTGTCTGCCGATCCAGGCGCAACGGTACCCACTCTGGCCGTCACCTCGGGTCTGACAGCGATCACCGGAACGACGGCGTACGCGCCAGGCACCAGGACCCTGACCTTCATGCCGACCGTAGCTTTGGCTGACGGTACGGTATATTCGGTTGTCGTCGCTTCCGGATCGACCGCCCTCTCGGGCGGCTCCTGGTCGTTCACGACAGCTGGACCCGTGCCCATCGGCACCGCATATAACCTGATCTCGGGCGCTCCCGTGACGGCGTCATCGGCCGATTCGGGCGCCGTGGAACTCGGAATGGCGTTTACCCCGTCACAGGCCGGATCGGTGACCCAGATCCGCTTCTTCAAGGGGATAGGTAACACAGGCACGCACAGGGGATCGGTCTGGTCGTCAACTGGCATACGGCTGGCTACGGTGACCTTCACCGGCGAGACAGCCAGTGGATGGCAGACCGCGACCCTCTCGAGTCCACTGGTACTGGCGCCCGGGTCGACGTACGTTGTGTCCTATTTCGCGCCGGTGGGCCGATATTCGGCCACCCCGAACTACTTCAGCACTCCGAGGACGAGTGGACCCCTCGCCGCGGATATCGCGACCAATGGCAGATACCTGTACGGTGCGGCAGGCGGATTCCCCACCTCGAGCTTCCAGGCCACCAACTACTTCGTGGATGTCACATTCGTGACCTCGGCGCCCGTCCCCGCGAGCGTCGTCTCGAAGACGCCAGAGTCGGCTGCGGTCGGAGTTCCGCCCACGACCTCGGTCTCCGCCGTGATGTCGGGGGACAGTTCGACCGGAACGCCGACTCTCGCCATCACCGGTCCGAGCGGAGTCGTGGCCGGTACATCCACATACTCGACCGCAACGAAGACCGTCACCTTTGTTCCGGCAACCCTTGCCTCATCCACCACATACACCGCGACGGTGTCCGTCGGTGGAACAGTGGTGAGCGGCGGCACATGGTCCTTCACCACCGCCGCCGCTTCCCCGCCCGGATCCGCGTTCTCGCTGATCTCGGGCACCCCGGCCACCATGGCGAATAATGACTCGAGCGCCGTCGAGCTGGGCATGGCTTTCAGCACATCACAGGCTGGCTCGGTAACGGCCATCCGCTTCTATAAGGGCACCGGAAACACGGGAATCCACACCGGATCTCTGTGGTCGACCTCGGGTGCCCGGCTTGCCACCGTCACCTTCAGCGGAGAAACGGCCACTGGATGGCAGACGGCGACTCTCGCGACGCCGTTCGCCCTGACGGCCGGGACGACATATATCGTGTCGTATTTCGCTCCGGCCGGCCGGTATTCCAGCACCCCGTCGTACTTCACGGCTGCGCGTACGAGCGGACCCCTTACCGCTGACACCAGCAACGGACGGTACGTCTACGGCGCGGGGGGCGGCATGCCGGCATCCGTATGGAATTCGACGAACTACTTCGTAGACGTCGTCTTTGCGCCTGCACCTGCGACTCCGACGCCGACGCCGACGCCGACACCGACGCCGGCACCAACGCCGACGCCGACACCAACGCCGACACCGACGCCGACACCAACGCCGGCACCAACGCCGGCACCAAGTCCTGCTCCGACCCCAACCCCTACGCCCACCCCGACACCGACTGCTCCTGCCGTCACCGTCGGGGTGGTGTCGCCGGCGGCCGGGGCGACTGACGTTGCACCGACCGTCTCCATCACGGCGGTTGTCAGCGGAGCGGATGCCGCGACTGCGAAGATCACGGTGACGTCTCTCGCCGGACCGGTTGCGGGCACAAGCACCTATTCCGCGAGTTCCGGCACTGTCACCTTCA
>NZ_JANLVV010000175.1:0-4907 GCF_031364185.1 Salinibacterium sp.
CCTCGAGGTCTATCTCGTGGTCGATACGACCAGCAGCATGGCGGCGGAAGACTGGGATCGGGTCGGCACCGAACCACCGGCGATGCCGACCAGGCTGGACGGGGTCACTTCAGACATCGAATCGATCGTCGCAGACCTATCAGGCGCGCAGTTCTCTCTCGTCACCTTCGACGCGGTGGCGGTGCAGCGTGTTCCCCTCACGAGCGACGACTCGGCTGTGCTCTCGGCCGTATCGGTTCTCCGCCAGGAGGTGACTGCGTATTCGAGGGGCAGCAGCATCGACGAGCCGCTCGACCTGGTGTCTCAGGTACTTCGGGATGCCGCCACGGTGAACCCCGACCAGCGTCGCGTGCTGTTCTACTTCGGTGACGGGGAACAGACGTCGGGCGCGGAGCCTCACGCGTTCGACGGGCTCGCACCGTACCTTGACGGCGGGGCGGTGCTGGGGTACGGCACGAACGAGGGCGGGCGGATGCGCGAGTTCAACGGGGTAGATCCCGAGTATTTCGGTGAGGCCGAACCAGATAATTCCGTCGATGATCAACCCGCTTTTATCCAGGACAATTCTGGCGAGACCGCGGTTGACGCTCTCTCGCGCATCGACGAGGACGCATTGGCGCTCATTGCCCGGGGGCTCGGTGTCACCTACGAGCACCGCACCGCGGAAACCTCGACCGCGCTCGCCACGACAGGCATCGAGGTCGGCGAGCTGACGGCAACTGACGGAGAACCCGGATCGGTCACCGAGCTTTACTGGATTCTGGCCATACCGTTCGGGCTTCTCGCTCTGCTTCAGATTGTCTCGATCGGCGGGGCCGTGGCTGAGCTGCGTCCAGACCGGCGGCGGCCATGACTGCGGACAATGGCGCGCCCATCGGGGTGACGGGCGTGACGGTCGCGGGCTTGCGGCGCCGCCGCATCCTGATGCTCTGGATCTCGCTGCCCTTCGTGCTGCTCACCATCGTCGTCGCGATGAAGCTACTGAGCCTTGCACCGACGGCCCAACTTGCCATGGATGCCTATGACAGCGGCCGATGGACGTCAAGCCAGGACATCTCGACGTCGCTGCTCTCGCCCAACATCGTCGAGCAATACCTTCCCTACTTCAATCGAGGCGATGCCTCTGCGGCAGATCAGTACTACGGCCCCGCCACCGATGACTTCGAGAAAGCCCTCGAACTCGCGCCGATGGAGCGAAAATGTGATGTCAGGCTGAATCTGGCCCTCACCTGGGAGCGATTCGGCGATATCTATGTTGCCAACGGGTACTACCAGGGTGCCGTGTTGCTGTACGAGGCGTCACGGGCGGTTTTAGATGCTGCGGGGCCGGAATGCGACCCGCCCGAGAAGATGGAGCAGCTGAACGAGTCGAAAGACCGCGTCCAGCGTAAGTTGGCGCAGGCCGAGAGTGATCGCGACGCACAGCGGCCGGACAGCGGCGACGGACCCAATGGCCAGGATCAGCAACTGCAGGACCTCCAGGACCAGCAGGCGCAGGCCGACCAGGAGAAAGCCGATGGGGAGTCGGAAGAGCGCGGACAAAGTGAGGGAGGGTACTCGGTGGACAAACCCTGGTGAGCATCCCGGTGACCGCAACGGTAAACTAATCGCCGGACTGCCTGGCAGTTTCGGCATCACCACAACCAACATCTGAATAGCGGAGGCCCTCAGTGGACATCGACCTGAGCGTACTGCGCCTCATGGAGCGCGAGCGTGAGATTCCCTTCGAGGAACTCGTACAGATCATCGAGCAGGCCATCCTCACGGCCTATCTCAAGCACATCGACGAGCCGGATTCGAAAGAGGCGCCTGCGCAGCCCAAAGCCCGCGTCGTGCTCGACCGCAAGACCGGCAAGGTCACCATCTTCGTGCCGGAACACGATGATGATGGCGCCGTCATCGGCGAGGCCGAAGACAACCCGACCGATTTTGGTCGAATCGCGGCATTTGCCGCGAAGCAGGTCATCAACCAGCGGCTGCGCGACATCGGCGACGACAAGATCCTCGGCGAGTTCAAGGGTCGCGAGGGTGACATCGTGGCTGGCGTTATCCAACAGGGGGCCAACCCAAGAATGATCCACGTCGACCTCGGCACCATCGAGGCGATTCTGCCACCCGAGGAGCAGGTACCGGGGGAGGACTACTCCCATGGTCGCCGCATCCGCGTCTACGTCACGGCGGTGAGCAAGGGCCTGAAGGGTCCGCAGATTACCGTCAGCCGCACGCATCCGGCGCTCGTGCGGAAGCTTTTCGCTCTTGAGGTGCCCGAGATTGCCAGCGGAATTGTCGAGATCACCTCGTTGGCGCGCGAGGCCGGCCATCGCACGAAGATGGCGGTGCGCGCCATGGAGCCCGGCGTGAATGCCAAGGGAGCGTGCATCGGCGAGTTGGGCCAGCGTGTTCGAGCGGTGACGACCGAACTCAATAACGAGAAAATCGATATCGTCGATTACTCGGAGAACCTGGCCACGTTCGTTGCCAATGCGTTATCGCCCGCCAAAGTCACCAGCGCATTCATCATCGATGAGGCCACCAAGGCCGTGCGGGCTCTCGTTCCCGACTACCAGCTATCGCTCGCCATCGGCAAGGAGGGCCAAAATGCCCGACTCGCCGCAAAACTGACCGGCGCCCGGATCGATATCCAGCCGGACAGCATCCTCGAAGACTGAGACGCCAGGTCGTCGGGGGTAGTATGAAACCTGTAAGAACCTGCCTCGGCTGCCGTTCTCGCACTGATCGCTCCGCTTTACTGCGAGTTGTCGCGCGAGGTGGCGAAATTGTCCCGGATCCGTCCGCGATTCTTCCAGGCCGAGGCGCCTGGGTTCACCCCACAACCGTGTGTGTCGAAAGCGCTGCCAGGCGCAGGGCTTTCGGGCGGGCGTTGAGGGTGACCGAGGTGCTTCGTGCAGAGCGGCTTTTCGAAGCAGTAAGTGCAACAACAGTCGGAATCTCGTCCGAGATTCCCCTACAAAAAGGCTGATTGACCTATGGACAACTAATGAGCGGCTCGAAATGAGTTCCGTCCGTAATTAGGTCTGCCCCTGTCCGGGTGCAGACCCAGACAGGAGAATTGTGGCTGCCAAACCACGCGTACACGAAGTCGCCGCCGAACTCGGCATCGACAGCAAGATTGCCCTCGCGAAGCTCAAGGAAATGGGCGAGTTCGTCAAGGGCCCATCGTCCAGCATCGAACCACCGGTGGCACGCAAGCTGAAGGCTGCGCTGCTGGCCGACGGTGTTAAGCCTGCGGTCGCCGAGGCGCCGAAGGTGGCGCCGAGGGTGGCCCCGAAGCCGGTCAACCCGACTCCGCCGGCTCCGGCTCCGGTGGTTGCTGCTGAGCCCGATTATGACGCCCCGGCTGTTGCCGCGCCGCCGCTGACTGTCGCAGAGCGCCAGGCGCACGCGCAGGCGCATGCAGCAGAACAAGCACAGGCACACGCTGCCGAACAGGCCGCCGGCCAGTCCGCGCCGGTCGTGTCGGCTGCGAGCACTGATGCAGCGTCGCCGAGCCCCTCGGGAATCCCGCGACCAGGGCAGCCTCGCCCTGGCAACAACCCGTTCGCCTCCAACCAGGGCATGTCTCGCCCCGGAATTCCGCGCCCGGGAAACAACCCGTTCGCGTCGAACCAGGGCATGCAGCGTGCGGGTGCGCCGGGCGCGGCACCGCGTCCTGGAGCACCTCGTCCCGGCGGCCCGGGTCAGGGAGCGCGTCCCGGCGGCTTTGGCCAGCGCCCGGGCGGCCCTGGCGGTAACTTCCAGCAGCGACCGGGTGGACCACGCCCGGCCGGCGCTGGCGGGTTTCGCCCAGGCGGCGCGCCAGGAACGGCACCTGCCAACAACTTCGGCCCCAACCGCCCGCCCGCTGGTGGTGCTGGCGGTCGCGGTCGCGGACCCGGCGGTGGAACTGCTGGTGCCTTTGGTCGCGGTGGCGGCAAGAGCAAAGCCCGCAAGTCGAAGCGCACGAAGCGCGCCGAATTCGAGTTGAGGGAAGCCCCGTCACTGGGAGGCGTCAGTGTTCCTCGCGGCGATGGTAAGACCACCATCCGTCTGCGTCGGGGTGCATCCATCTCCGACCTGGCAGACAAGCTGGAGACGATAACCGGATACTCGGTGCAGCCGGGTGCGCTGGTGACGGCGCTGTTCCACCTGGGGCAGATGGCCACGGCCACCGAGTCGCTTGACGAGGGCACCTTCGAGATTCTCGCCGGTGAACTGAACTACAAGATCGAAATGGTCTCACCCGAGGACGAAGATCGCGAGTTGCTCGCAGGCTTCGACCTTGATCTCGACCAGGAACTCGAGGACGAAACGGATGAGGATCTCGAGATCCGACCCCCCGTCGTCACGGTCATGGGTCACGTCGATCACGGAAAGACCAAGCTGCTCGACGCGATCCGCCAGGCGAACGTCGTGGCCGGTGAAGCTGGTGGCATCACGCAGCACATCGGTGCGTACCAGGTCTGGACCGAGCACGAGGGCTTCGAACGCGCCATTACCTTCATTGACACCCCGGGCCACGAGGCCTTCACGGCCATGCGTGCCCGAGGTGCGCAGGTCACCGACCTGGCGATTCTTGTCGTTGCCGCCGACGACGGCATCATGCCGCAGACGGTGGAGGCGCTGAACCACGCGCAGTCCGCGGGTGTCCCGATCGTTGTCGCGGTCAACAAGATCGATAAGCCTGGAGCGAACCCGGCTAAGGTGCGCCAGCAGCTTACCGAGTTCGGTCTCGTCGCTGAGGAGTACGGAGGCGACACGATGTTCATCGACGTGTCCGCGCTCAACAACGTCGGCATCGACACGCTCCTTGACGCGGTTCTCCTGACGGCCGACGCGGGTCTCGACCTGCGCTCTAACCCGAATAAGGACGCGCGCGGTGTCGCCATCGAAGCGAAGCTCGACAAGGG
>NZ_JANLVV010000178.1:0-3592 GCF_031364185.1 Salinibacterium sp.
CGAGCTGTGATCGAGCGCAGTTGCCGCATCCTGGCCGTGGAGATTCCCACGATCGAGCTCGCCGGAGGGTCAGTGCGCTGCATGATTGCGGGCATCCACCTGGATCGGCGGCCTGTGGCGCCTGCGACTGTGGCTGCGCATACATTCGCGTAGGACAGCTCCGCAGCTGACTATTCATTTGTCATACATGTAGTACGCTATTCCCGGAGGTGCGCAAAATGCTGTCAGTGAGACTGTCCCCTGAGCAGGAACAAGCGCTCGAGCAACTCGCGGCTGAGACCGGCCGCAATAAGAGCTACTACGTGAAGCGCGCCCTCGACGAATTTCTTGAGTCCCGAGCGGACTACCTGCTGGCGCTCGCTGCGATCGAACGTGATGAGCGACGATTCAGCAGCGCGGATGTGAGACGCGAGCTTGGTTTATAGGGTCGAGTACACGGAGACTGCCCTTCGCCAACTCCGAAAACTCGATCACCAGATTGCTCGACGAGTGTTGGACTACTTGGACGACCTCACCACTCTTGACGACCCACGAGATCGCGGGAAAGGGCTCAGTGGCGATCTCGCGACGGTGTGGCGGTACCGGGTTGGCGACTATCGGGTGTTGTGTGAATTGCGAGAAGTTGAGTTGGTAATCCTAGCTCTGGAAGTGGGTCACCGGAGTCGGGTCTACGACTGACGCGCTCTGAGTGGATGTCGCGAGTGTCGGAACTCCACGTCGCATCCACTGCTTATGTAACGTAAACGTTTCTTTGGTTAAATGTAACGCTAAGCTTCCATTCTGAGAATGTAACTGTGTTGTTCCATGCGAATGGTGGAAAGCATCCGTTCAGAGAGGAGAAGCGCCGATGCAGACACCGTGGCCCGAGGACATAGGGCGCGTGGCGCGCCAGCGCCGTGTGGACTTGAACCTCTCACAGGATGATCTCGCCGAGCGCACCGGCGTCACCCGCCAGTGGCTTTCCCGTTTCGAGTCCGCGAAGGCGGATGTGAGCCTGTCAAAGGTCCTGCTGATTCTTCGCGCTCTTGACCTGAGAGTCGACATCGCCGCCACACCGCAGAAGTTTTCTGACGCAGAACTCGCCGTCCGCGCATCCGACGTCATGGCGCCGACGGTCGCCTCGATCAACCACGATCTGCTTGTTGAGATGACCGATAACCTCCCTCGCGCCACGGGTCGCTCAGGTATATCCGAGTCGGCTCAGATCGCGCTGGTCTCGCTCCACGAGAATCTCGCATATCAACGAGCTTTGGATCGCTTGCAGACGCCGATGGTCACACCTCGCTCGGAGATTCCGAGCGCGCAGGATCGGCGTGTCAGCAAGGCGCCCCAGTGACCGACCGTCTCGATGTGTACCTGCTCGGCCAGCACGCCGCCGTCATCGAATATCTGAGCCGTGAACGATACCGACTGATCTATGACGAGGCCTGGCGAGAGTCTGATGGGCCCGCTATCTCCCATTCGCTACCGAAGACGGCGAGGACACACACCGGCCGTGTCGTCTTCGACTTCCTCGACAACCTGCTTCCCGACAACACCGCCGTCCGCGAGGAGTGGGCCCGGCAGGGCGGGCTCTCCGACGCGGACTCATTCCACCTGCTCGCCGCGCACGGCGCCGACGTCGCTGGCGCGCTGGAGTTCTACCCTGACGGGACCGCAACCCGCACGGAAGGATCGTTCGCCGCCGTGTCAGACGAGGAGATAGCGCTCCGTATCCGCGCGATCCGCAATAACCTGCCGGTTCCGACTGCGGTGGAAGCCGGGAAGGGGTACTTCTCCCTCGGCGGCGCGCAAGGCAAGTTCGCGCTGTCCCAGCGGGATGGGCGCTGGTACGACTCGACGGGCATCCACCCATCCACTCACATATTCAAGCCGAAGGTCACTGGGATGGTCGACGGCGAGATCGTCGAGCACGTGACGATGACATCGATGTATCTGCTCGGCTTGCCCGCTGCACAGACCGCGATCATGTCGTTCGCCGACGAGCACTCGCTCGTGGTGAAGCGGTTCGACCGTGACCAACGCATCAGCGGACCCGTCCGGCGGATCCACCAAGAGGACATGGCCCAGGCCCTCGGTGTGCCGAGGCTTCGGAAATATGAGAAAGACGGCGGCCCTGGCTACCGACGGATCCTCGCCCTGCTCGACCGTCTTCCACGCGCAACAGCCGCCGCCGCTAAGGAACGGTTCGCGAAGTCGCTGGTCTTCTCATGGCTGGTGCTCAACACCGACGCGCACGCGAAAAACTTCTCAGTGGACCTAACCCCACAGTTCTCTACGCTCACCGACATGTACGACGTCTCCTCGCTGCTGCCGTATGTGAAGCCGAGCGGCGACGAGCCGCGCGACCTGCTGACCTCGTTCGACAAGACCAAACTGTCGATGAAGATAGCCGGTTCTTATGAGGCGTGCGACATGGGCCCGTTCGAATGGAAGGCCGTCGCGCGCGACGCCGGGCTCGACCCCGACGTGTTCCTTGACTGGGCGCGCCTGCTCGCGGCAACCGCGCCGACTGTGTTCACTGCGGTCGTAACCAGCCTCCCCGCCGAGCATCAGACACCCACCATCGAACTGTTGTGCGCGCGGATGGTCGTGCGCGCGAGGGAGGCTGAGCGTCAGCTTCACAGGCCGGTGCGGGTGTGATCTGTCGCTGGTAAAGGAGACGGACCCGAATACTCGCTCAATCGGAACCCGCACATCGAACCCACCAACAACTATGTGTTGAAGTGAAACGCGACCAGGTTCCGACACGAAGCAACCTTGCTTATGCAACCTCGAGCGGCTCTATCGCATCCGCCTGCGACTGGATCCGGTCGGCCTCCACGTCAAGATCATAGGAGGCCTGCAGGTTAAGCCAGAGCTGAGCTAATGTGCCGAAGTACTTGCCCAGCCGCAACGCGGTATCCGCCGTGACCGACCGCTTGCCGTGCACGATCTCGTTGATGCGCCGCGGGGATACACCGATCGCAACGGCGACCCGGTTCTGGGTGATCCCGAGTTCCGAGATGAAGTCCTCCATGAGCACTTCACCCGGGTGGATCGGTTCCAGCTTGTCAGTGATAATCGACGATTTCGACATTTTCCGCTCCTCCCGTTCTCCTACTCCCGGCCATCCTCGAGCGGGATGAGCATGGTGCGGAACGGGCCCGCCTCCGCGTGGAGCCCCCAGATGCGATCGGCAACGTCGTCGATTCCGTTCGGAAGCTGGAGTTGCGGTATACCCCCGGGGATCACCAGCTGGCTGACGCGGATGCCCTCATCCTCGAGTGCGTCGTGCAACATTTCGCCATAGGCACTCTCGGCCGGGAACGCGACCGAGGTGCCCGCAAAGCCAGCGCGTGCCTTTACCGAGGTGCCACCGTTGATCTGGATGACGCTGCCCTCGCCCGACTCACGCATCGCCGGGAGTACCGCCCGCACCGAGTGGATGAGGCCGAGAGCGGAGAACTGCAGCGCCTCGAGCGCCAGCTCCGGAGTCAGGTCGAGCACCGGCTTCAGGTAGTCGCGCGACGGAAGCGGGCTGTACTGCAGCACCGTGATCGGGCCCAGCTCCGCCGCGGCACGCGCAAGCGCATCCTCAAGTTGCCCAGGC
>NZ_JANLVV010000186.1:0-5429 GCF_031364185.1 Salinibacterium sp.
TGCCGTACCTGCTGGTCGCGCTCAACAAGGCCGACATGGTCGACGACGAAGAGATCCTCGAGCTCGTCGAGCTCGAGGTTCGCGAACTGCTCTCGAGCCAGAACTTCTCGTCGCCCTCGAGGGCCTTGAGGCCTGATACTCGCACCACGGGGGCGTTGTCGCCGTCGAAGTTCTGGCTCGAGAGCAACTCGCGCACCTCAAGCTCGACGAGCTCGAGAATCTCTTCGTCGTCGACCATGTCGGCCTTGTTGAGCGCGACCAGCAGGTACGGCACGCCGATCTGCTTGGCGAGCAGCACGTGCTCGCGCGTCTGCGCCATGGGGCCGTCGGTGGCGGCAACCACGAGGATCGCGCCGTCCATCTGGGCGGCACCGGTGATCATATTCTTGATGTAGTCGGCGTGGCCGGGGGCATCGACGTGAGCGTAGTGACGCTTGGGCGTCTCGTACTCGACGTGCGAGATGTTGATCGTGATGCCGCGCTGGCGCTCTTCCGGCGCCGAGTCGATCGACGCGAAGTCGCGCTGAACGTTGGTCTTCGACGGGAACTTATCGGCCAGGACCTTGGAGATCGCTGCAGTCAGCGTGGTCTTTCCGTGGTCAACGTGACCGATGGTTCCGATGTTTACGTGCGGCTTAGTCCGCTCGAACTTGGCCTTGGCCACTGTGGGTCCTCCTCAGGACTCGATGCTGGGCATCCAATAACTATCGAATGCTTCGCGGATTGGTGTGTTGTTATGTTACTCGGGCTCGGTGAGCCGCGGGTGCAGGGCTGTTATTCGCCCTTGTTCTTCTGGATGATCTCTTCAGCTACCGCGCGGGGAACTTCGGAGTAGCTGTCGAAGGTCATCGAGTACACGGCGCGACCGGAGGTTTTCGACCTTAGGTCACCGACGTAACCAAACATCTCCGACAGGGGCACCTTGGCCGTGACGACCTTGACGCCAGTCGCGTCTTCCATCGACTGGATCTGTCCACGACGCGAGTTCAGGTCACCGATGACGTCGCCCATGTATTCCTCAGGGGTACGCACCTCAACGGCCATGAGCGGCTCGAGAAGCACGGGATCGGCCTTGCGGGCCGCTTCCTTGAATGCCATCGAACCGGCGATCTTGAACGCCATTTCTGACGAGTCCACATCGTGGGCAGCACCGTCGAGGATGATTCCCTTGACGCCCACCATCGGGTAGCCGGCGAGCACGCCCACCGCCATGGACGCCTGGAATCCGGCATCGATGGAGCTGATGTATTCGCGCGGGATGCGGCCACCGGTGACCTTGTTCTCGAATTCGTAGATCGTGTCTGGAGTCACTTCAAGTGGCTCGAGAGAGATCTGCACCTTCGCGAACTGGCCGGAACCACCGGTCTGCTTCTTGTGGGTGTAGTCGTGCTTATCGACGATGCGACGAATCGTCTCGCGGTAGGCGACCTGGGGCTTTCCAACGTTCGCCTCGACGTTGAACTCGCGCTTCATCCGGTCAACAAGGATGTCGAGGTGAAGCTCGCCCATGCCCTTGATGACCGTCTGGCCGGTGTCCTGGTTCTGCTAGGTGCGGAACGTCGGGTCTTCCTCGGCTAGCTTCTGGATAGCGATGCCCAGCTTTTCCTGGTCGGCCTTCGTCTTCGGCTCGATCGCGACCTCGATCACGGGCTCGGGGAACGTCATGGACTCGAGCACGATCTGGTTGCTCGGGTCGCACAGCGTGTCGCCCGTGGTGGTGTCTTTCAGGCCGATAACCGCGTAGATGTGACCGGCGGTCACGCTGTCGACAGGGTTTTCCTTATTGGCGTGCATCTGGAAGATCTTGCCGATGCGCTCTTTCTTGCCCTTGGTCGAGTTGACCAGCTGGGCGCCGGAATCGACGTGACCGGAGTACACCCGAATGTAGGTAAGTCGACCGAAGAACGGGTGAACGGCAACCTTGAACGCGAGCGCCGCGAACGGCTCGGTCGCGTCGGGGTGGCGTTCGACGATCTTCTCCTCGTCACGAACGTCATGGCCCTCCGTTGCCGGCACGTCGAGCGGGCTCGGCAGGTAGTCGACGACGGCATCCAACATCGGCTGGACGCCGCGGTTCTTGAAGGCCGAGCCGCAGAGCACGGGGTAGATCTCGCTGTTGACCGTCAGCTTGCGGATGGCCTTCTTGATGTCGGCCACCGAGAAGTCGGTATCGCCCTCCATGAAGCGCTCAAGGAGCGCGTCATCGGTCTCGGCGACAACTTCGAGCAGCGCGGCGCGATACTCGTTTGCCTTTTCGATGAGGTCGGCGGGAATCTCTTCGACGGCGTACTTGGCGCCCATTTCGACGTCACCCTTGGAGTCACCGCGCCACGTGAGCGCGCGCATCTCGACCAGGTCGACGACACCCTCGAAGGAGTTCTCGAAACCGATCGGGAGCTGGATGACCAGCGGCTTTGCGCCGAGGCGCTTGATGATGGTGTCGACAGTGAAGTAGAAGTCGGCGCCCAGCTTGTCCATCTTGTTGACGAAGCAGATGCGGGGAACGTCGTACTTATCGGCCTGGCGCCAGACGGTCTCCGACTGGGGCTCGACGCCCTCCTTGCCATCGAACACTGCGACCGCGCCATCGAGCACACGGAGTGAGCGCTCCACCTCGACGGTGAAGTCGACGTGGCCCGGGGTGTCGATGATGTTGATCTGGTGCTTGTCCCAGAAACACGTGGTGGCGGCCGAGGTGATCGTGATGCCGCGCTCCTGCTCCTGCGCCATCCAGTCCATCGTGGCGGCGCCGTCGTGCACTTCGCCGATCTTGTGGGTGATGCCCGTGTAAAACAGGATGCGCTCAGTGGTCGTGGTCTTGCCTGCATCGATGTGAGCCATGATGCCGATGTTGCGGACCTTGTTCAGGTCGGTGAGCACGTCCTGTGCCACGGGTTCCTCCGAAAATTTGTGAATGGATGCGGGTCACGCTGCGATGGGGCCGTCGATCTCTCGCCGGCCCCATCATCAGAATCGTGGTTACCAGCGGTAGTGCGCGAAAGCCTTATTCGATTAGGCCATATTGTGGGTGTCTTCGCGGCGCTTGACCGCGGCCCCCAGACCGTTCGATGCGTCAAGGATCTCGTTGGTGAGTCTCTCGGTCATCGTCTTTTCGCGACGGCCCTTGGCGTAGCTGGTCAGCCAGCGAAGCGCGAGGGTGTTGGCGCGGTGCGACTTGACCTCGACGGGCACCTGGTAGGTCGAGCCACCAACGCGGCGGGACTTGACCTCGATGGTGGGGCGCACGTTATCGAGAGCCTTCTTGAGGGTGATAACGGCATCCGCGCCATTCTTGGCGGAAACGCCCTCGAGTGCACCGTAAACGATGCGCTCGGCCAGACCCTTCTTGCCATCGAGCAGGATCTTGTTGACGAGCTGGCTCACAATGGGAGCGCCGTAGACCGGGTCCGCAACTACGGGACGCTTCGGTGCTGGACCTTTACGAGGCATTACTTCTTATCCTTCTTGGCGCCGTACAGGCTCCGAGCCTGTTTGCGGTTCTTGACTGCCTGGGTGTCGAGTGCGCCGCGAACGATCTTGTAGCGAACGCCGGGGAGGTCTTTAACGCGGCCACCGCGGATGAGCACCATCGAGTGCTCCTGCAGGTTGTGGCCCTCACCGGGAATGTATGCGGTCACCTCGGTGCCGTTGGAAAGCTTGACGCGGGCAACCTTACGAAGGGCCGAGTTCGGCTTCTTCGGTGTGGTGGTGTAGACGCGGGTGCAAACGCCGCGCTGCTGCGGGTTGGACTTCAGGGCGGGAGCCTTGGTCTTGACGACCTTCGGCGAACGGCCCTTTCGCACCAACTGCTGAATGGTGGGCACTGAGTAACTCCTTGATTGTGCTGCACGGTGACAGCGTCTTGATGGTTAGCATTCGCGCGAACTGCCTCTTCATGAGGACACTTCGGCGCGAGTTCATCTGGACCCACGAACCGTCTGCGAGGACAGCGTGCGGGTATGCCGTGGGGGCCGTTCGAAGAACGAACCCGGTGGTGCGAGGGCCGCGAACCTGATGTGTGCCATGGCACCATGCAGGCGCACGACAGAGCGCACACCCTCGAATAGTAGCCCCATCCACGGCGGCGGTCAAATGATTCCGCTGTCGATGGAACCCGGACCCGGCGACCTGGAGACAGCCCACGATGCGGCGACAACCAGCGACGAGAGCACCGCGGCCCCAGGCACGAACGGTCCGATCGCGAAGTGCACCGCGGCGGCGGGCATCCATGCAAAGTCACTGCGGGTAATGCCGTAGCCGATCGCGCCCACCAGGATGGCCGCGACCGCTGTGAGCACGGCGGTGCCGACCAGCTGGCGCCAGGGATTCGCCTGCCCCGCTGCCGTCACGACATGCGCGAAGGTGACGAGGCAGACGACTGCCGCCATCGATGGCCCGAGCAGTGGGCCAGCATCCGGATAATCGATCACGTCACGGTCGGTGATGACACTCAGGATGCCCCACAGCGCGATGAGCGCGGCGAGATAGCCGACCGTGGCGAAGGCCGCCAGCCCCGTGCGTCGGGCTCGCGGGGTTGAGTCGCTGCTCGTGGCGATCCCCGTTCTCGATGCCCTGTTCCCGCTAGGACTGGGCGCGGCGCTCGGCCAGCTCGCGCTCGTAAGTTTCGCGCGCGGCGACGTTGCGTGACTTGACGCTGCGACCCCGACGGCTGATGAGCGCACCGAACCAGAGTGAGACCTCGCGGGCCAGCAGAGCTGACGCGATGACGAACGGGTTCGAGAGCTGCTCAACGAAACGCGCGTTCGCCTCGGCAGGGGTGTTGGAGATAACCCCGGTCACCAGTAGGCCGAGCCCGATCGTGCCGAAATATACGGCGAGCGCCACCAGGACGCTGCCGATGATGTATGCCGACCAGGCGCCACGGTTGACCAGCAGCACCAGCAGCACGAACGCGAGCACGAAGAAGAGCATGGGGATGAAGAACTGGGTCTGGGCGAGGAATCCGAAATCGAACTTGCCCGTTCGCGCGTTCTGGATGATCGCTGTCACCACGGCGAGCAGCGCGATGAACACCAGCGCCGACAGGGCCGCGATCAGCGCGCCTATCCCGCGGTTGCCGAGCTTGCGCGGCGGAGCGGGAGTCTGCACGTAGACGACCTGCTGCGGTGCGACAGTGACGGGCGGGGCATCGGTGCGCACGGCACCCGGGTCATCGGTGGCGATGACGGGCTCGGTCGCGCGGGCGTGAGCGACTTCCTCCTCGACTACTGCGGAGCCGTCATCCTCGATCACCAACTCGTCCTCGACCGGTGCCGCAGTCGGTTCGTCAATAATGACCGCCTCCTGCACTGAGTCGTCGTTTGACGCCGAGCGCGGTGAAGACGTGCTTGCCGAATTGTCCCCGGATTCGGGTGGGATGGTGGTCATCGGGCTCTCCTCAGGCGTCGCATTCTCATGTCAGTGTAGCG
>NZ_JANLVV010000196.1:0-1115 GCF_031364185.1 Salinibacterium sp.
CCCTACCAGGCCGTCAGCCCGCTTCTGCCCCTGACCTACGCGGTCGACGGCATGCAGGGCATCATCACGGGAGGCAACCCTGGGTCGGTCATCATGTCGGTCGCGATGCTGCTCGTATTCGGTGCAGGCAGCGCGCTGCTCGCGCTGGTGGCACTGCGGCGGACCCGCCGTGCCCGAAGCCTCGGCCTGCTGCCCAGCGTCGCATAGCGCCAGCCGCCTCGAAGCACCGCGCGATTCGCACAGCTTTAGTTGTTCACAGCCGTCCCGCAACGGTCAGGAGCGCAAGTCCTATCCCGCGGCGCCGAACACGGCGGCAACGCGGTCCCACCATGCGGCGGACGACGCTCGGGCCGTCGGCGTCAGTGTCACGGCTCCCGCACGGATGATGTCGCGATCCGCCCAGAGTCGCGCGGCGAGGGCCGGGCCGTTCCCGGCGAGCAACTCGGCGACGGGGAGGAGGCCCTCCTGTCCGAAGTTACCGAGCGCGCCGCGCAGCTTCACCCCGGTGTAGTCGTCGACGGGAATGCCGATGGTGGGTACCCCGGCAGGGACCGCGAAAACTACCGGATGGTAGCGGCTGCTCACGACCATGGCAGCGCTTCGCGCAAGACGGGCCGCGGCCACCGAATCTGTCGGAGCTACGACCCGGGCGGGCCCCACCATGGCATTCATGACCGCATCGTGCATCACCGAATCGCCTCGGGATGGCCCGTCAAGAGCACCAAAATGGGCGAGGAACACCATCTCGAGTCTGGTCTCGAGCGCGAGAGCGTCGAAGAGGGCCGCGAGGGCCACGACGACGTCGCTGCGTGCGGCACCGGCGACATGGCTGGAGATGCTGACGAGGCAGCACCCGGTCGAGTCACCGACAGCACCGTCGACCAGGTAGCTGGCGTCGTCGATGGTCTGGGTGATGCTCTCGCCGAGCCCGAGTCGTTCAGAGAGGGCGAATGAGCTGGCTTCCCGGAGACCGACGAGCCTCGCGCTGGAGAGCAGTTCGCGCACGAGCGCGGTGTCAGGGTGGTCGAGTTCCGGGCCGAGGGTCTGGCCGCTGATCACAAGCGGCTTTCCGAGTGCCGCAGTGATCGCGCCGATAGTCGCGCGCTCGAAAATGT
>NZ_JANLVV010000197.1:0-7686 GCF_031364185.1 Salinibacterium sp.
GAGCAGCAGCACCCCGGCCGAGATGCCGCCGAACGTGAGCCACGACTCGCGGAGCCACTTGCGGAGCATCGCCTGCCGTTTCACCGTCCCGCGGTAGCGCTTGAAACGCTGGTATTCGCGGCGATCCTTGCGGATCGTGCGTAGCACCAGCAGCACGACCAGGGTGACGAGCGCGATCCACAGCAGTGGGCGGGTGGCGGCCCAGGCGGGGTCGAGCATGCCCCCATGCTGTCACGTGCGGCTGGGAGGGCGGGCGGCGGCGGAATCCGCGCCGAGAACGCCACTTCTGCTGGGTCTGCCGGGGTTTAGGCAGCAAAAGTGGCGTTCTCGATTCCGGAACGTGAATCCCGGGGTGCCGCGCAGGCCTTCGGGGAGGGCCCCGCAACCGCGAGGGGAGGGCCGCGCAGCCCCGAGGCGAGGGCCGCGCAGCCCCGAGGGGAATGCCCCGCGGCCGCCGCGGCTTGACCTCAGGGTGACCCCCGACGTCGGCTTTCGCTCTGAGCGCGGCCCCATCCTGATCTCGTTGATGGTGACGACCGGGCTGGTGGCGATCGACGCGACGGTTCTTGCCACCGCCATCCCGACGATCGTGAACGACCTGGGTGATTTCGCGCTGTTTCCGTGGCTGTTCAGTGTGTACCTGCTGGCCCAGGCCGTGACGGTGCCGATTTACGCGAAACTGTCGGACGTGGTGGGGCGCAAGCCCATCATCCTGATCGGTATCGGGCTGTTTCTGCTGGGGTCGATCCTGTGCGGTGTCGCGTGGAGTATGCCCGCCCTGATCGCCTTCCGCGCCGTGCAGGGGCTCGGCGCCGGGGCCGTGCAGCCGACGTCGATCACCATTGTCGGCGACATTTATTCACTTACCGAGCGAGCGAAAGTGCAGGGCTACCTGGCGAGCGTGTGGGGCATTTCGGCGGTGGTCGGCCCGACGCTGGGTGGTGTTTTCTCGCAGCTGGGCGCGTGGCGCGGCGTGTTTTTCATCAACATTCCGCTGTGCATTATTGCCGGGTGGATGCTCGTCAGGTCGTTCCACGAACAGGTCGAGCCGCGCCGGCACCGGGTCGACTACCTCGGGGCGGTGCTGTTGATCGTCTCGCTGACCCTGATTATCCTGGCGGTGCTGCAGGGCGGGCAGGCGTGGGAGTGGAACTCCCCGCAGTCGATCGGCGCGTTCGCCATCGGGGGTGTGCTGCTCGCGGCGTTCGTGGTCGTCGAGTCGCGGGCGGCCGAGCCGATCCTGCCGCTGTGGGTGTTCTCGCGTCGGCTGCTGCTCACCACCACGCTCGTGAGCCTGGGCGTCGGCGCGATCCTTATCGGCCTCACCTCCTTCGTACCGACCTACCTCGAAGGCTCGGTGGATGCCCCGCCGCTGGTCGCCGGCCTCGCCCTTGCCGCGCTGACCCTCGGCTGGCCTATCGCGGCCGCGTTCTCGGGCCGCTTTTACCTGCGCATCGGATTCAGGAACACGGCCCTGATCGGCGTCAGCCTGGTGGTGCTGGGCACGCTTGGCCTGGCGCTCTTCGCGGCCACCCCGTCGATCGCGATCGTGGCGATCAGCTGCTTCATCATCGGCCTAGGCATGGGCCTGGTCGCCGTACCGACGCTGATCGCCGCGCAATCCAGCGTCGACTGGAACGAGCGCGGCGTCGTCACCGGCACGAACCTGTTCGCCCGCTCAATCGGCAGCGCGATCGGTGTGGCCGTCTTCGGCGCAATCGCCAACGCGATCTTCGGGCCGGTGGATGCCTCGTCCCTCTCGCCCGCGGCGATCACCGCCGGCTCGGCAGCAGTATTCCTCGCGGTGCTGGTCGTCGCGGTGGCCACGGTCGCGGCCACAATCGGGATGCCGCGCACGCCGGTGAAGCGCGCGGCGGGAGTTATATCCACTGAGGCAGACGCGAACTGAGGTCCGGGCCGCGACCGCCGCCGCGGCCCAACCCGCGCTCGCGCACCCGCGCCCGCGCACGCGCCGCACCTTCGCCGCGCTCGCGCACCCCGCCGAGACTCCAGTTCTGACGCGCCCGTCGCGCTGGTCGGTAACGGCTGGAGTTTCGAGGGTCTTCTGCGGCAGTATGCGCGGCTCAAGCGCCAGACTCTCGCGCGGCGTCACCTCTGCCGGGCATCCGGAGCCACACCCTACACAACCGGCGGCTATCGGTCACCCGGCGCCGTGAGGTGCGGCGAAAGCAGCTTTCGATTCCCCGGAACCTGCGCTTGCCGCACCTCAGCCGAGCCGCGGCTGGCGTGGGCCGCACTTGGCCGGCGTGTAGAGGGGTGGATGCGCGGGCAGGCCGAACAGTTCAACGGGAACACGGCGGATGCCCGGGGCGGGGCTTGGTCCAGATCGTCGCCTGTGTCTGCTGAGGTCATGCGATCAGGCTAGATCTCGGCGACTGGCAGCACCTCCATCGTGAGACGGATGCGGCCGCGGGAGTGCGGGAGGCCGCGGAGCACGGCGGAGACGAACCGGTAGACCTCGCCCACCCGACGCCGGGCGGTAATCCTTATGGAGCCGGCGCGAGCATCCACAGCACTTCACAGCGCTCGGTGGATGACGCGTTCCGCCAGGTGTGGGGCGCACGACCGGCAATCGTGAGGGCGTCTCCCTCGTCGAGTTCGATTAGGTCGTCGCCCATCAGCACTTCGAGCGAACCCCTGGAGATGAAGATGAATTCGACGTCGCAGTCGAGCACGTACTGGACTGCTCCACCCGTGCCCCCTGGCTCGATCAGTGACTGGATGACCTCGATCTGAGTTTGGCTGCCGGGGGTGATCACAAACTCGTCGGCACCCTCCGCTCCGAAATTTATCCGGGAGCCCTGCCCTGCCCGCACGATGGCCGAGGGCGGCGGGTCGAAAAGATCACCGACTCTCAGCCCGACCGCCCGGCACAGGGAAACGAGGGATGCGACGGAGGGCGAAACCTGATCCCGCTCGACCTTGCTGAGGTAGCCCTGGGTCAGACTGGCGGCGGCGGCGACGGTTTTGAGAGTCAATCCTCTGTTCATCCGCGCCTGCCGAAGCCGGGTGCCAATTCGAACCTCGTCGGTCATTCGAGCGAGCCTATTCGAGTTCCATCGCTACTGCGCGTACCGGTGCGCCATCTGCGTCTTCGAAGGCAATGGGGAGTAGAGAGATGAAGGGATCCCTGAACGTGACCGCTGCCAGGTTCGAGAGGTTTTCGCAGATGATGCCCACGGCATCCGCGATGAGGTGATGCACAGGAAATCCCTCGCCCGGATGCGTCGAGTCGGGGGTCTCATCGATGTTGAGTGCGTCAATGCCGAACGTTCGAACACCGAGATCCAATAACCGCCGACAGGCTTCGGCGTCGAGAAAAGGGTTCTCAAAATACTGTGCAGTCCCGTAGTGCTTGCTCCATCCGGTGTGCAGCAGCACGATGCATCCGGGATAAATCCTCGCGGCTACCGGTTCGATGTGCCGCCAACTGATCCGGCCTCGGGGACCGAGATCGGTCGCATCCACGATCACGCCGGTGCCGACGAAGCGGTCGAGCGGCACCTCGTCGAGCTTCGCGGCGTCATCCTGAAAATGAAATGGCGCGTCGACATGGGTGCCGGTTTGCGAGCCCATTCGAACCGACATGAGGTTGAAGCCGTCTTTGGCCACGGTGCTGTGCACCTCGAATTCCGGAATCGGATCACCCGGGTAGACCTGTGTGCCGTTGCCGACGGCCACGGATAGATCGACGATGCGCATTATCCTCATACGATAATTATGTTGCTCAGGGGTAACATTCGCCATAACATACACACAATCGCTTACCCCTGAGTGCGCCCGAAAGGCACCCCATGACCACAACGAAGGCCGCCGGCAACGACGCCGCGGCGACTGCCCTCAACCCCCGCCCGAAGGTGACGGAGGTCGAGGTGCACGGCATTGA
Source organism: Salinibacterium sp. (assembly GCF_031364185.1). Lineage (NCBI taxonomy): Bacteria > Bacillati > Actinomycetota > Actinomycetes > Micrococcales > Microbacteriaceae > Salinibacterium > Salinibacterium sp. The sequence continues at coordinate 3,908 of NZ_JANLVV010000197.1, forward strand.
TACCATTCCGGATGCGGACCGCACGTCGAAACCGTTCGACCTGTTCCGCATCCAGTTCGGTGGCGCAAACACGTTTGCGACGGTTCTGCTGGGCACACTCTCCATCGCGCTCGGGTTATCGTTCTGGCAGGCCGTTGCGGCCACCGTCGCCGGTGTCGTCATCGGCGCAGTATTCCTGATGCCGATGGGGCTATTCGGGCCAAAAACGGGAACGAATAACGCCGTGTCGTCCGGAGCGCACTTTGGCGTCAGGGGGCGAGTCGTCGGCTCATTTCTCTCGCTACTCACCGCCATCGCGTTCTACTCGATCTCGGTGTGGGTCAGCGGCGACGCGATAGTGGGGGCGCTCACCCGCCTCGCCGGGATTCCCGATTCCCCCGTGCTCAGGACGGTCATCTACGCGGTGATCGGGGCGATCGTTATCGTCGTGGTGGTCTACGGATACCAGTTCATGCTCCTGGTCAACAAGACGGCCGTCATCGCGAACACCGTGCTGTTCCTGCTCGCGATCGTCGCATTCGCGGGAGTGTTCGACGCATCGTACGATCCCGGCCCCTCGCAGTACGCACTCGGCTCCTTCTGGCCGACCTTCATCCTGGCGACGCTGATCGTCATGAGCAATCCCATTTCGTTCGGTGCGTTCCTCGGTGACTGGTCGCGGTACATCCCCAAAAACACACCGACGCGCCACCTGCTCGGCGCCACCCTCCTCGGGCAACTCGCCACCCTCATTCCCTTCCTGTTCGGTGTCGTGACCGCGACGATCGTGGCCGGGCAGTCCGACTACGTCGTCGCCCTGATCCAGGCGTCGCCGCTGTGGTACGCATTGGTGCTCATCGTCGTCGCGTTCATCGGCGGGCTGTCGACCGGCACTACCTCGCTGTACGGAACCGGCCTCGACTTCTCCTCGGTCTTTCCCCGCTTCAGTCGGGTGCAGGCAACCCTGGCCATCGGGGCGTTCGCGTTCCTGTTCATCCTTGTCGGTCGGCTGATCTTCGATCTGCTCGGAGCAGTCAACGCCTTCGTCGGGGCGATTATCGTGACGACTCTTCCGTGGATGATCATCATGACCATCGGATATTTCGTGCATCGCGGTCAGTACGACGCTCGCCAGCTGCAGGTTTTCAATCGAGGGGAGACCGGCGGAAAGTACTGGTTTGCGGCGGGATTCAACTGGCGCGGTCTCATCGCCTGGATCGTCGCGGCCGTGGTTGGACTGCTCTTCGCCAACTATCCGCCGGTGATTGTCGGCCCCTTCGCCAATGCTGCGGGCGGGATCGATCTGAGCCTGATTGCGGCGATCCTCACCGCGGTCGTGCTGTACGTCGCCGCCCTTCTGGTGTTCCCGGAGCCGTCATACACCTTCGGCCCTGAGGGCCCACGGCTGGTGGGCTCCCGCGACCAGGTCGCCCGGGACATTGTCGTAAACCATCGTTCGGAGGCCGCGCGCGCCGCCGCCCGTCGACAGGAAAAAATTCGTGGCTGAGCCGACCCCGCGACTGACCACCGGGGGAAAATTGGGGCAGGTGGATGCCACGGTCGTGCCGCGATATGCCGGCGCGGCAACGTTCGCCCGGCTCCCCACCCTCGACGAGGTGGATGTTGCGGATGTGGTCGTTCTGGGCATCCCCTTCGACTCCGGGGTCAGCTATCGGCCCGGCGCACGGTTCGGTCCCAGTCACATTCGCGAGGCGTCACGGTTGCTCAGACCGTACAACCCCAGCCAGCAGGTAGAGCCGTTTGCGGTACAGCAGGTGGTGGACGGGGGGGATGTCGCGGTCAACCCGTTCTCTATCGACGAGGCACTCCGGCAGATCGAAGCAGCCGCCACCCCGCTTCTCGAGACGGGGGCAAAACTCGTAGTGCTGGGCGGCGACCATACGATAGCGCTTCCCCTGCTGCGAGCGACGGCAGCGAAGCATGGGCCTCTGGCGGTCATCCACTTCGATGCTCACCTCGACACCTGGGACACCTATTTCGGCGCGGAGTATACGCACGGCACGCCGTTTCGCCGGGCATCGGAGGAGGGCCTTCTCGCGCCGGATTCGTGCATCCATCTCGGAATCCGCGGTCCGCTGTATTCGACCGGCGATCTGTCTGAAGACGGTGATCTCGGCTTTCAGATCGTCCATGCCACGGAGATCGACAGCATTGGGGTGCCCGGGATCATTGAGCGAATGCTGGCGCGTGTGGGCGACAGACCGATCTACCTGTCCGTCGATATTGATGTGCTGGATCCGGCCTTTGCGCCGGGCACGGGCACACCGGAAGCGGGCGGGTTCACCTCCCGCGAACTGCTCGCCATCATCCGCGCCCTGGCGTCGCGCAACCTGGTCGGCGCCGATGTCGTTGAGGTCGCCCCGGCCTATGATCACGCCCAGATTACTGGAGTCGCGGCAGCTCACGTTGCCTACGAAATCATCTCGGCGATGAGCCCGACCCGTGAGGCGTAGCGTGACCGAGCAACGGGAACGCGAGGTGGCCGCCGCGGCTGCCGCGATCGTCGACGCCTTCGGGTCACATGATGTTGAGGCATACTTCGCGGGCTTCGCTCCCGACGCATCCTTCGTTTTCTACACCACACCCGAACGACTGGAATCGAGAGAATCCTACGAGCAACTGTGGCGGGAGTGGGAGCTCTCGGCGGGGTTCAGGGTGATCGCCTGTACCTCGACCAACGGGCGCGTGCAGGTGTACGGCGATGTCGGCGTTTTTATGCACGATGTCGAGACGACCCTGGAGATGGATGGCGTCGAGACGACCGTTCTTGAACGTGAGACCATCGTGTTCCACCATCGCGCGGGCGCTTGGCTCGCCGTGCACGAGCACCTCTCGCCACTGGCCCTGACGTAACCCCGTGCAGTACCGTGGCGACATCACAGAAGCGCGTACACCGTTCAGCGTCGAACACCACGCCCCTTTCCGGGGTTCCCTTACCTGACCCGAAAGGTAAAAATCATGTCTGTTAATACCACCCCCACATCCGGTCTCGGAGATGCCGAACACTTAGCCGTACTCGGCTACGAAGGCACGTATCACCGCTCCATGTCCCTCTGGGGAAACATCGCACTCGGCTTCACCTATCTCTCACCGCTCGTCGCGGTGTACTCCCTCTTCGCCTTCTCGTTGAGCATCGGCGGGCCGCCATCCATCTTTTGGATTGTCATCGTCGGAGCCGGCCAGCTGCTCGTTGCCCTCGTAATGGGCGAAGTGGTGTCGCAGTTCCCGATCGCCGGTGGTATTTATCCGTGGTCTCGGCGCCTGTGGGGCAAGCGGTATGCCTGGATGGCGGCCTGGATTTATGTCTGGGCGATGATCGTGACCATCACCGCCGTTGCGGAATTCGGCACCGGCTTTGTCTCCAGTCTTCTGGGCGTGCCGGTAACGCCGGTGACCACCCTTCTCTTTGCGGTGGGCCTGCTTCTTCTCGCGCTCGCGCTGAATCTCGGGGGCACTAAGGTGATGTCGCGGGTGGCGCGAATTGGCCTTGCGGCAGAGCTGACGGGCGTCGTTGCACTCGGCCTCTACCTCCTCATCTTTCAACGCAAGAATGACATCAGCGTGCTGTTTGATTCGTTCGGCAAGGGTGACGGCAACTACCTGCCTGCCTTCGTGGGGGCCGCTCTTGTCGGCCTGTTCATGTTCTACGGGTTCGAAGCCTGCGGCGATGTCGCCGAAGAGGTCAACGATCCGTCCCGGCGGGTTCCGCGGGCCATGTACCTCACCATCTTCGTCGGTGGCGTTTCCGCGCTGATGTCGTACGCGGGCTACGTCCTTGC
>NZ_JANLVV010000218.1:0-7631 GCF_031364185.1 Salinibacterium sp.
TCACGGTAGCGATGGATTGAGAGAACGTCTCTTCGCCGGGGAGTGGGGCATCGCGTGGGCGACCAGGAACAGGATCGTACATAGCTACATCTATATCGACCACGGCATCATTGCGGCGACCGTCGCGACTGACCTCCCCGATCTGGAATCTGCATTGTTGGCGGAGATTAAGCGATACGGCTCCTGAGGTGAGCGGCTGTGATCTAATCGAATAGGCACCCTCTGTGCCAGATGGCGCTCATCAGATCGGAGCCGTGGTGACCCCCATCGTCACAATCGTCGCGGTCGCTCTCCTCGCAGCGATCACGCTGGCGATCGTGCTCGCGCTTCGGCTCGAGAAGCCGTGGTTGCAGCCGTGGGCGCTCCTTCGGGCCGTGGTCCAACTGGGCATCCTGAGCGTCATCCTGAACGGGGTGATCAGCAACCGCTGGTGGGTTGCCGCCTTTCTCGCAGTGATGGTCGCGGCGGCCACCTGGGTGATGTTCCGGCGACTCCGAGTGGCGGCGCGCTACCTGCCCGCCCTCGCTGGCACGGTTGTCGCGGCATCCACTCTGCCCCTGGTCGTCGTGTTCGCCACCGGAGCGGTCGACTTCAGCCCGCGCTACCTCCTGGCGCTCGGCGGCATCGTGATCGGCAATACCATGACGGTCTGCACCCTGATGGGGCGCTCACTCGGGTCGCTTTACCTTTCGCAGCGAGACGAGATGGAAGGGTGGCTCGCGGTGGGCGCGACCCCGCGCCGGTCGGCGCTTCGGGCAGTGCGGTCGGCGGCATCCACTGCCCTCATTCCGTCTGTCGACCAGACCCGCACGACCGGGATCGTCACTCTGCCCGGTGCCTTTGTCGGGGCGGTTTTCGCGGGAGCTTCGCCCGTCCAGGCCGCGCAGTTTCAGATCGTCGTGCTCGCCGCCGTTCTCACGGCAGGGGCGCTCGCTGCGGCTTCCCTCACGGGAATTTTCGGCGCGCCGGAGGTGCTGCCGCTCGACGAGAGGCCGCTCGGAGGGCGGCGGGCAAAACCGCCGGTGCTAGTGGACGCGGGTGCTATGGCAGTCTCGAAAGATGCAATGGCCTGACCCTGAACCGATATCGTCTGAGCGACTGCTGTTGGAACCGCTGTCTGTGACACAGGCGCCAGCAATGGTCGAGGTTCTGGCCGACCCGGCTTTGTACCAGTACACCGGCGGCGAACCACCGTCACTTGACGTGCTGCGCGAACGGTATGCCGTGCACACGCGGGGGCAGTCGTCTGACGGTGCGCAATGGTGGCTGAATTGGGTGGTCATGCTCCGAGACTCACGCAAGCCAGTGGGGTACGTGCAGGCAACGGTCGAAGACGATGGATCAGAACTTGTTGCTGACATCGCCTGGGTCATCACACCGCGACAGCAAGGACGAGGCATCGCCTCCGAGGCCACCCAAGGGATGATCGGATGGCTGCGATCACAAGGAGTAGGTCGCTTCACTGCGTACATCCATCCCGACCACCTTGCCTCAATGGGGGTGGCGCAAAATCAAGCCCTGCACGCAACATCGGTCCAGAGGGATGGCGAGATTCGGTGGGAGTCGTAGCAGGGACGGCGAGCGCAACCTACATCCATCGTCAAGTCGCGATGAGTCAGGCAGAATGACGGGATGCTGTCGAACGCGCCTCCTCTACGCTCGGTAGGCCGGGATCCCGACGCGACAATACTGCCCCGCAGCACGTGGCCGGCGACGCTCGCTCCGATCGCGCAACTTCTCGACCACGGTCTGGATCTGGGCCCCGTCACCGTCTTCGTCGGCGACAACGGGGTTGGCAAGTCCACTCTCGTCGAGGCCATCGCAGGCGCCTATGGCATGGGCCCGGAAGGAGGATCTACCGGCTCGAGGCACACCACCCGAAAGTCGGAGTCCACCCTTGCCGACCACCTTCGGCTGAACAGAGGCCTTGGCGCCGGCCGAGGAGGCTTCTTCCTCCGCGCGGAAACCATGCACGGGTTCTTCACCTATCTCGAACATAACCCCGGCGGCAAGGATCCCGTGTTCCACGAGCGCTCGCACGGCGAATCATTTCTCGACCTTGTGGTTGCTCGGTCTCGATACCCCGGCCTCTGGATTCTGGATGAGCCGGAATCGGCCCTGTCGTTCACCGGGTCACTGGCGTTGCTCAGTATTCTCCGCGACATCGTTGAGGCCCGCGGGTCTCAGGTAATACTCTCTACTCACTCTCCGATCCTGGCTTCGATCCCCGGCGCGGTGATCTACGAAGTCGGGCCCTGGGGCTACCGACCTTGTGTGTGGAAAGACCTCGACCTGGTTCGCGATTGGCGCTCCTTTTTGGAGGAGCCGGAACGGTACTACCGGCAGCTACTCTGACTCTCCCGGTGCGCCACTTCTCCTCCACAAAGTGCTGGTCAACGACTTATCCACCGCTTTTGCGCTGGCAGGGAACCAGCGGCTGCAATGTCAGTGGTCCGGTGTCTACTTCAGTTATGGGAACACCCGCAGCAGTGAGCTTCGTGTCGTCAGACACCAGCGACGATGTGAGCTCTGACGTGAGCCTCGACTCGAGCCTTGCCACCGGTCCTGCCCCCAGCCCCGCCATCAGCCTTACCGGCGTCATGAATGACACCATGGCCGAGCTGCTCGATGCAATCGTCGCTACTGACGGCATGATGGCCTCGATCACCGCCTACCGCGCGCAACTCATCGATCAGGCACGGTCATGGAGCGAGTTCAGCGCCAATATCGCCAGCCCCGACGTGCCCAATCGAGCTGGGGGGTGGGATGCCGCGACTGTCGCCCACCGCGAACTCGTCACCGAACTGGCGTGTGCACTCCGACTTCCCGAACGCACTGCGGAGACGCTCGTCGCCCACAGCCACATCCTCGCGGCAAGCCTGCCTGCCACCCTCGAAGCGCTGCAGAAAGGCGAGATCAGCTATCGGCATGCGCAGTCGATCGCCGATCATGCGGCAAGCCTGCCTGCCGATGCCACGGCAGCGTTTGAGACAGCCGTTCTTCCCGCAGCCCGAACGCTCACCATCGCCCGGTTCGATCACAAGGCGCGGGTACAGCGTGAGCGAATGAATCCCGAGTCCATCGAGGCCCGGCATGTGGCCGGAGTCGCCGATCGATCGGTTTCCGTCAGTGGGGATCGCGACGGGATGGCCTGGCTGAACGCCTATCTCCCGGCAGCCGAGGCAATCGGCATCCATAACCGGCTCGGAGACATCGCCAAGAGCCTGAAGTGCAAGGCCGAGCCGCGCACCATCACCCAACTGATGGCCGACGTTCTGGTCGACCTTCTCGTCGACGGCGAGATCGTCGGTGCCAGTTATAGAGACGGGGCCAGTTGCAACGACGGTGGCAGTTGCAACGACGGTGGCAAGGACGCCAACTGTGCCAGTGACGACAATTGTGCCGGTGATAAGGTCGGGCCCGACGGTACACACAGCATCGGGCGCGGCATCCGTGCAACCGTTCTGGTCACCGTCCCCGTGCTCGCACTGCTCGGTCTCGAAACTCCCCCAGCAACGCTTGAGGGCTTCGGTCCCATCGACGCCGAGACCGCCCGCGAGCTGGCCGCCACGGCACCCGGATTTACACGCATCCTGACTCACCCCGAAACCGGGGCCGTGATCTCGGTCGGTCGTGATCGCTACTCGGCACCGGCCGACCTTCGGCGATACCTTCGCGTGAGGGATGAAACCTGCCGGTTCCCCGGGTGCGGCAGACTCGCCATCAACTGCGACCTTGATCACACCGTCGACTGGCAGAACCGGGGCCCCACCAGCCACGACAATCTGGCCCACATGTGCGTCGGGCATCATCACCTCAAACATCACACCCGATGGGAGGTAGAACAACTCGGTGATGGTGTTCTGCAATGGACTTCGCCCCTCGGGCGCACCTATCTCACCCATCCCTCCGTCGTGATCGGGTCGCTCGAGAGCTGACGCTGACCGGCGCGGCATCTGCTGCGGCATCATCACCTGTTAATCTCGGGTCATGCCCCGAGAAATGGTCAGCACAACGCCCGAAGCCGCTGATGGACAGACCGTGCCCGACCAGACCATGCCCAGCCAGACCATGCCCAGCAAGACCATGCCCAGCCAGACCATTCCCAGCAAGACCGTGCCCGGCCCCAGTGTGCCCGGCCCCAGTGTGACTGGCCCCAACCGCGTCATCCACGGTGACAATCTTGCCGTGATCGCAACCCTGCCCGACGAGAGCTTCAGACTGATCTACCTCGATCCACCATTCAATACCGGCCGCACCCAGCAGCGCCAGAACATCAGGACCGTTCGAAATTCCGACGGGGCGCGCAAAGGATTCCAGGGCCAGAGCTACGAGACCGTCAAAGGCACCCTCACACAATACGATGACCGGTTCGCCGACTACTGGGGCTTCCTCGAACCAAGGCTCATCGAAGCCTGGCGGCTGTTGGATGATCGTGGAACCCTCTACCTTCACCTCGACTACCGCGAAGCTCACTACGCCAAAGTCGCTCTCGACGCCCTGTTTGGCCGTGACAGCTTCCTCAACGAGATCATCTGGGCGTACGACTATGGTGCAAGGGCGACAAAAAAATGGCCCTCCAAGCACGACACGATTCTCGTCTACGTGAAGAATCCCAGAACGTACTACTTCGACAACCTCGCCGTCGACCGCGAGCCGTACATGGCCCCGGGGCTGGTGACTCCCGAAAAGGTCGAGCGAGGCAAACTTCCCACGGATGTCTGGTGGCACACGATCGTCTCCCCCAACGGCAGGGAGAAGACAGGGTACGCGACACAGAAGCCGGAAGGGATCGTGCGCCGCATCATCCAGGCCTCAAGTGCGCCCGGCGACTGGGTGCTCGACTTTTTTGCTGGCAGCGGCACGACCGGCGCGGTTGCGCAGGCCCTCGATCGCCGCTTCCTGCTCGTCGATGAGAACCCGGATGCGATCGCCATCATGCGCGCCCGGCTCGGCGAGACGGCGGTGTTCTCCCGGCACGCCGTCGCAGCACCCTCACCCAGCGCTCCCCCCGCCCAGACACCGTCCCCCGGTACGATGACGCCATGAGTGATCGTCGCGACATCGAGTGCTGGCTCACCGACATGGACGGCGTTCTCGTGCACGAGAACCACCCGGTGCCGGGCGCTTCAGAGCTGCTGCAGCAGTGGCGGGACGAGGGCAAACCGTACCTCGTGCTCACCAACAACTCCATCTTCACCCCTCGCGATCTCAGTGCGCGGCTACGTGCGTCGGGGCTGGACGTGCCCGAAGAGTCGATCTGGACCTCCGCGCTCGCGACGGCAGATTTCCTCCAATCGCAGATGCCGGGCGGCAGCGCCTTCGTCATCGGCGAGGCCGGCATTACGACCGCTCTGCACGAGGCCGGGTTCATTATGACCGAGAGTGACCCCGACTATGTGGTGATCGGCGAGACACGCAACTACTCATTCGAGGCCATCACCAAGGCCATCCGGCTCATCGGGTCCGGCTCGCGATTCATTGTGACGAATCCGGATGCCACGGGCCCGAGCGCCGACGGACCCCTCCCGGCCACGGGAGCAGTCGCCGCCCTCATCTCGAAGGCCACGGGCAAAGAGCCCTACGTTGTGGGAAAACCGAACCCCATGATGTTCCGTTCGGCGATGAACAAGATCGGCGCCCACAGCGAAAATACCGGCATGATCGGTGACCGCATGGACACCGATATCGTTGCCGGCATCGAGGCGGGGCTGCACACGATCCTCGTGCTCACGGGAATCAGTGACCAGGCCGAGATCGACCGATACCCGTTCCGGCCGGATGAGATACTCGACAGCGTCGCCGATCTGCTCTCGCCAGTGCCCGTCGAATCCGAAATCGACTAGGACTGGATCAGCAGCATCCCTCGCCGAAATGGTGGGTCGTCATCAGGCGAAGACGTTTACTCCCGTGAGCTGCGCCGAGTAGTTCCAGAGCCAGGATGCCGCATCCGGATCAATGGCGTGCTCGTTCACTCCCGCCACCCGTGCGTTCGGCGCGCCAGGTACGGTCGGCTCTGCGATATCGCAGTCCTCGCAATAAACACCCCCCATACCCGCGAGCTGTGGCGAGGTCGCCGCCCAGACGGAGGTCGCCGCGCCCTGTTCCGGGGTCTTGAACCGCGCATTTAGCGTGCCATCCTCGCTAATCCAACCGGAGGCAATCATCTCCTCGCGCGGTAAGTGGCGTTGGAGCTCGGTCATAATCCCGCCCGGGTGTACGGCGAATGCGTGCACACCGTGCGGCGCGCCGAGTGCGTTCAACTGAACAGCGAACAGGCTGTTCGCGGTCTTGGCCTGGCCATATGCGAGCCACTTATCGTATCCAGTGGTGAACTGCGGGTCGTCGAAACGGATGCCGGACAGCTTGTGCCCGGTAGAAGACAGCGAGACGACCCTGGCATCGTCAGCCGCAATGAGTGCTGGCCAGAGCAGGTTCGTGAGCACGTAGTGACCGAGATGGTTGGTGGCGAACTGCGACTCCCAGCCCTCACCAACCCGCGACTCGGGGGCGGCCATAATTCCAGCATTATTGATCAGGATGTCAAGGCTTCGGCCCGAGGCGAGGAAGCGTCCCGAGAACGCGCGCACACTGCCCAGGTCAGCAAGATCCAGCTCGTCCACTTCTACTCGGCCCACTTCTACTTGGCCCACCGCTTCTGACCCGCCGAGTCCCCGAACGTCAAGAGCCGCCCGCGCGACGTCCGGCCGACGTGCCGGCACGATTACGGTGGCACCCGCACCGCTGAGAGCGGCCACCGTCTCGATGCCGAGCCCAGAATAGCCGCCCGTGACGATCGCGGTACGGCCCTTCAGATCGATGCCGACGAGCACATCAGCGGCAGTAGTTTGTGCTCCGAAGCCGGACGGAAGCTTGCTCTGAAGTGACGTTGTCATGCATCCAGCCTAGACAGGGCCGGGCCTGGCCTGGCCTGCCCTGGCCACAGAGCGGGATCATGGTCGTAGCGCTGCGAAGCCAAGCGCGACCGTCAGGCCGCCGGAATCGCGATGGATCCGGTGAGGTCGCCTCCACCTGAGCGACTGGCAAAACAGTAATAGGTACGGTCGCCGCCCGCCCACCGCTCGGAGCTAGGAGGGAAACTTGCCGAGATCTGGATGTCGTCAAACTCCCCGGCACTCGCGTAGTCAATGACAGTGGCGGCGGTGCAGGCCAGCGTCGTACTCGCCTGGAGGTCTGCGGTTGCCGGGTATGCGGCTCCAGCGGCATCGGGCAGGGTTGCCCTGGCAAGCATCTGCGCCGGATGAGGCTGGCCGCAATCGACGACCGTGTAGGTCTCCTGCCACGGGGATTCGTAGAGGGTGAGGCACTCCCCACCCAACAGTTCATCAAACGGATGGTCACCGGCCGCAACCGGCCCTGTGCCGACCACTGGCGCGACTGTCGGAGTGGTGGAAGGTGGAACCGCGGGGGTAACGGCGGCCTCGGGTACGGCCGGCACACCTATCCGGGTCCCCAACAGAAACAGAGCAACGAGCGCCAGCAACGCCACAAGCCCCCCGGCCACCCCCAGGAGAATCTTTTGCTGGCGTGGCATCGCATGTGCCGGCACTGGCTTCGGCGAAACTGGGTTCGGTGGAACAGAGAGGGCAAGGGCATTCCCGGGCAGTGGA
>NZ_JANLVV010000203.1:0-6844 GCF_031364185.1 Salinibacterium sp.
CAAGCTATGCCGGTGTGATCCCGTGCCGGTTAACGAAGTTCGGCCCCGCTCGAAAGCGGGGCCGAACCGGATCTCTCACTACCTCTTGTCGTCCTCGGGAGGCGCGTCCGCGGCAGGCGCCTCGGCGGCAGGCGCGTCCTCGGCAGGCGCCTCTTCAACAGGCGCGTCGGTAGAGTCGACAATGTTCTCGTCCACGGGAGCCTCGGTCGCAGCAGGCTTCTCCGCCTTGGCAGAGGTCGACTTCTCCACTGCCTCCTCCTTCTTGGCAGACCGCGGCTTCGGGCTCACAGGCTCGAGTACAAGCTCAATCTGAACCATCGACGCGTTATCACCCTTGCGGAAGCCGAGCTTGGTGATGCGGGTGTATCCACCCTCACGCAGTTCGACCAGCGGCGCGATTTCGGTGAAGAGCTCGTGGATGACGCTCTTATCGCCGATGATCGCTAGCGCGCGGCGACGATTGTGCAGGTCACCCTTTTTCGCGAAGGTGATCAGTCGCTCAGCAACGGGGCGGAGGCGCTTAGCCTTGGTTTCCGTTGTCTTGATGCTCTTATGCGTGAACAGGGCCGCAGCCAGGTTCGCGAGCATGAGCCGCTCGTGGGCCGGCCCTCCGCCTAGGCGGGGTCCCTTAGTGGGTGTAGGCATGTTCTAGTTCTCCAGGATCAAAGTCTGCGGTGAGTCGCTTAGGCAGGGGTTTCGTCGTCGTCGTAGCCGCCGTAGAAGTGGGCTCCGTCGAATCCGGGGATGCTGTCTTTGAGCGACAGTCCCATTTCGATCAGCTTGTCCCTGACTTCGTCTACCGACTTCTGTCCGAAGTTACGGATGTTCATGAGCTGCGTCTCCGAGAGAGCGACGAGTTCGCTCACCGTGTTGATGCCCTCACGCTTGAGGCAGTTGTAGCTGCGCACCGACAGGTCGAGGTCTTCGATCGGCATGCTGAGCTCGCTCGACAGGACCGCGTCAACCGGTGCTGGGCCGATCTCGATGCCCTCTGCAGCGCTGTTCAGCTCTCGTGCGAGCCCGAACAACTCGGTCAAAGTTCGGCCAGCCGAGGCGACCGCGTCACGCGGGGTGATGGCATTCTTGGTTTCGACATCTACCACCAGGCGGTCGAAGTCGGTGCGCTCTCCGGCACGAGTCGCCTCGACACGGTAGGTGACCTTCAGCACCGGCGAGTAGATCGAGTCGATCGGGATCTGGCCGGCTTCGCTGAACTCGCTGCGGTTCTGGGTGGCGGATACGTAGCCGCGGCCTCGCTCGATGGTGAGCTCGAGCTCGAATTTCGCCTTGTCGTTGAGTGTGGCGATGACGAGCTCTGGGTTATGGATTTCGACGCCGGCGGGCGCCGAGATGTCGGCAGCCGTGACCTCGCCAGCACCCTGCTTGCGAAGGTATGCGGTGATTGGCTCGTCGTGCTCGCTGGAGACGACGAGATTCTTGATGTTCAGGATGACCTCGGTGACGTCTTCCTTCACGCCGGGGACGGTGCTGAACTCGTGCAGCACCCCGTCGATGCGGATGCTCGTGACTGCGGCTCCCGGGATCGAGGAGAGCAGCGTGCGTCGAAGTGAGTTTCCGAGGGTGTAACCGAAACCTGGTTCGAGCGGCTCGATGACGAAGCGCGAGCGGAACTCGGAGATGTTCTCTTCAGCAAGAGTGGGGCGCTGTGCGATGAGCACTGGTGATTCCTTTCGGCAAAGTGTCCGCTATATGACACTTGAATTCGGCGAGTGGCTGGCCCGTCGGTTGTTGAGTTGTGAATAACGTGAGAGGGAAACAGGAGCTGATGGCCGCGCGACGAGCTTGCTCGTGCGTGTGGCCATCAGCCAGAAAACACAGGGGTTATACGCGGCGGCGCTTGGGCGGGCGGCAACCGTTGTGCGCTTGGGGTGTGACGTCGTTGATGGAGCCGACCTCAAGCCCAGCGGCCTGGAGAGAGCGGATCGCGGTTTCGCGACCTGAGCCCGGCCCCTTCACGAAGACATCAACCTTTTTAAGGCCGTGCTCCTGTGCCTGGCGTGCCGCCGATTCTGCCGAGAGCTGTGCTGCGAAAGGGGTGGACTTGCGCGACCCCTTGAACCCAACGGTGCCCGACGAAGCCCAGCTGACTACCGCTCCCGTGGGGTCGGTGATCGTGACGATGGTGTTGTTGAACGTCGACTTGATATGGGCCTGGCCCAGCGCGATGTTCTTCTTTTCTTTCTTGCGCGGCTTGCGAACGGCCGATTTTGGTGCTGCCATGCTGTTCTCCTAAAAACTAAATGGCGACATCGCTGGGTGAACCCAGCGACTATCGGGCCTTCTTCTTGCCGGCTACGGTGCGCTTCGGGCCCTTACGGGTGCGCGCATTGGTCTTCGTGCGCTGCCCATGAACAGGCAGGCCCTTACGGTGACGGATGCCCTGATAGCTGCCAATCTCGACCTTGCGGCGGATGTCGGCGGCAACCTCACGTCGGAGGTCACCTTCTACCTTGAAATTGACCTCCACGTAGTCGCGAAGGGCAATGAGCTGGTCGTCGGTGAGATCCTTTACGCGAATCTCACCGCTGATCCCGGTGTCGGCGAGGGTTTTGAGGGCCCTCGTACGGCCAACACCGTAGATGTAAGTCAGTGCGACCTCAACGCGCTTATCACGCGGGATGTCTACGCCGGCTAGACGTGCCATGGTGGCTTCTCCTTGAATTGCTTGGAGGTGTGGCGCACTACCGGTGCTCGGGCCTCCAGCCCGGGGTGTCCCCTGCTTGCGCAGGTTGTGGCAGTGCGGTTCGTTATTGAGTTACGAGATCTGGGTCTAACCCTGGCGCTGTTTGTGGCGTGGATTCGACTTGCAGATCACCATGACGTTTCCATTGCGACGGATGACGCGGCAGTGGTCACAGATGGGCTTGACGCTGGGGTTTACCTTCATGAAACGTTCCTTGCACTCGCTGTCTTCGAATTCGCGGGATGCCACGAGTCGTTACTTTCCAGCGCGATAACCCTCTCGGGCACTACTTTTGGCAATAGGCCTGTTGTGTACTTGACAGGCCTACTTGTATCGATAGGTGATGCGGCCACGGGTCAGGTCATACGGGCTCAACTCGACAACTACACGATCCTCCGGGAGAATTCTGATGTAGTTCTGTCGCATCTTGCCCGAGATGTGAGCGAGCACACGGTGGCCGTTGGTCAACTCAACGCGAAACATCGCGTTGGGTAGAGCTTCGACTACTGCGCCCTCGATCTCGATGACACCGTCTTTTTTGGCCATAGCCTCTTCGTCGCTAAAAGTTGAGTTTCGCTGGTCTGCGGGGTTTCCGGTGGCTACGCGAGGCGCAGACACCAAAGATCAAGCTTAGATCATCGAATGGTGTTTCGCTACCACTTGGCTGAGTGTCGATCGACTAGGGGATAGGTGCGGGAACCACTCCGAGCGGTGCGAGCGCTTCGGCTCCCCCATCCGCGGCGGTGAGAACCCAGATCCCCTCGGAATGCACGGCTACCGAATGTTCCCAATGTGCCGCATCCAGGCCATCGTCCGTTGCGACGGTCCAGTCGTCGGCCAGCACATGCGATTCGATTCCGCCGCTCGTGACCATCGGCTCGATCGCCACTACCAGGCCCGGGCGCACATCCGGGCTCGCGCCCCTGACTCGATAGTTGAACACCGGCGGATCTTCGTGCATGGAGCGACCAATGCCATGCCCGGTGTAGTCCTCAATGATGCCGAACCTCACGCCGCCAAACTCCGCGCCATCGAGGGAATCTTCGATCGCCGCACCGACCTCGTTGAGTTTACGGGCCGAGGCCAGCGCGGCGATACCGGCCCAGAGCGAGCATTCGGTTGCATCCGACAACTGCTGGCGCTGTGCCACCCGCACCTGCTGCGCCGGATCGGGCACCACGACACTGAACGCGGCGTCCCCATTCCACCCGTGAACCTCGGCACCACAGTCGATGGATACCAGATCGCCTGGCACGATCACCCGCGCCCCGGGAATCCCGTGCACGATCTCGTCATTCACGGATGAGCAGATCGTGTGGAAGTATCCCGGCTCCTTCATGAAATTCGGCGCCCCGCCCCCATCCCGGATGACCGCCTCGGCTATCGCATCCAGTTGCATGGTGGTCACCCCGGGAGCGATGGCCGAACGGACCGCGGAGAGGGCAGCTGCCGTAAGGAGCCCCGGCCTGACCATCAGTCGAAGCTCGGCGGGAGACTTATACAGCTTTTTGTTGCCGAACCCCACGGCTAGCGACTTGCGGCGTCCGGAAGCACGATGCCGCGATCAGCCAGTGCGGCGGTGATGCGCGTTGTCACATCATCAATCTCGCCCAGACCATCGATTTTCGCGAGCACACCGCGGCTGTCGTAGATTCCCACGAGCGGAGCCGTCTGGTCGCGGTACACCTCGAGGCGGTGGCGCACCACGGTCTCGTCGTCGTCACTGCGACCATGCTCGCGCGCCCGCTTGCGAAGTCGCTCGACCACGACGTCAGGGTCGGCGACCAACTCGACGACGACATCCAGGGATGCACCGTGCCCGGCAAGAAACTCGTCGAGCTCGCGCACCTGATCGGTCGTACGGGGGTAGCCATCCAGCAGAAATCCGCTGTCGCAATCGGCCTCGGCGAGGCGATCCCGAATCAGCGCGTTCGTCAGTGAGTCCGGAACATTATCGCCGGCATCCATATACGCCTTGGCTTTTGCGCCCAGCTCCGTGTGGTTTCTGACGTTACTGCGAAAGATGTCGCCTGTTGAGATAGCGGGGATGACGTAGGCCTCGGCTAGCCGGGCGGCCTGGGTTCCCTTTCCGGCCCCCGGCGGCCCAATCAGCAGAAGTCGCGTCAACGGAGCAGGCCTTCGTAGTGACGCTGCTGCAACTGCGAGTCGATCTGCTTCACAGTCTCAAGGCCGACACCCACAATGATCAGGATGCTCGCGCCACCGAAGGGGAAGTTGGTGTTCGCTCCCACCAGCACAAGCGCGATGAGAGGGATCAGCGCGATGAGGCCGAGATAGAGCGAGCCTGGTAGCGTCACGCGGGTGAGCACATAGTCGAGGTATTCGGCCGTTGGTCGCCCTGCGCGGATACCCGGAATGAAGCCGCCATATTTCTTCATGTTGTCTGCGACCTCTTCGGGGTTGAAGGTGATCGCGACGTAGAAATACGTGAATCCGACGATGAGCAGGAAGTACAACAGCATGTAAAGCGGGTGGTCGCCCTTGGTGAGATAGTTCTGGATCCAGACGACCCACTCGGCCGGCGCCTGCCCGGCCGCGGGGGCGTTGAACTGGGCAATCAGGGCAGGCAGGTAGAGCAGAGATGACGCGAAGATCACGGGCACCACACCGGCCATGTTGAC
This sequence comes from Salinibacterium sp., assembly GCF_031364185.1. Lineage (NCBI taxonomy): Bacteria > Bacillati > Actinomycetota > Actinomycetes > Micrococcales > Microbacteriaceae > Salinibacterium > Salinibacterium sp. The sequence goes on from NZ_JANLVV010000203.1 coordinate 5,347, forward strand.
CTTGATCGGAATGTAGGTGTTGTTGCCCCCGTAGGTGCGCCTACCGACCATGCGTTTCGCATATTGCACGGGGATGCGACGTTGCGATTGCTCCACGAATACCACGGCTGCCACGATCACAACTCCGACCGCGATCACGGCAATGAAAACCTCGACGCCCTTGGTGTCAAGGATGCTCCCCAGAGAACCGGGGAAGCGAGCCGAGATCGAGGTGAAGATCAGCAGCGACATTCCATTGCCGATGCCGCGCTCGGTGATGAGCTCGCCCATCCACATGATGAGGCCAGTCCCGGCCGTCATCGTGACGACCATCAGCATGATGGCGTACCAGGAATCGTCGGTGATCAGTTGGCTGCACTCGGCGACGCCGGAATTGGACGGGAAGAGCGCGCCGCTTCGCGCGACGGTGATGAGCGTCGTCGACTGAAGCACACCGAGCGCAATGGTGAGGTAGCGGGTGTACTGCGTCAGCTTCGATTGGCCAGCCTGACCCTCCTTGTAGAGGGTCTCAAAGTGCGGGATCACGACCCGTAGCAACTGCACGATGATGGATGCGGTGATGTACGGCATGATACCGAGCGCGAAGATCGACAGCTGGAGCAGTGCGCCACCGCTGAACAGGTTCACGAGGTCATACAGTCCCTGGGTGCCGGCATTCCCGGCGAGACAGAGCTGCACATTGCCGAAATCAACGAACGGCGCCGGGATGAAGGAACCGAGACGGAACAGCGCAACGATGCCGAGCGTGAACCCGATCTTCCTGCGAAGGTCAGGCGTGCGGAATATTCGCGCGACAGCTCTAAACACAACGGCCTCCGACATATTTGGTGATGCAGTTATAGGTAATGCAGTCGAGTGGGGCTCCCCGGGAGGAAGCCCCACTCGCTTACGCCAGCGTTCGCTCTCGCGAACAGCCGGGTGGTTACGTGACGGAACCGCCCGCGGCAACGATCTTCTGCTCAGCAGAGCCAGAGACCTTATCGACTGCAACGTTTAGCTTAACCGCAATGTCTCCATCGCCGAGAACCTTGACCTTTTCGTTCTTACGCACGGCGCCCTTGGCAACGAGATCGACGATAGTAACGTCTCCACCGGCCGGGTAGAGCTCGGCCAGTTTCTCGAGGTTGACGACTTGGTATTCGACGCGGAACGGATTCCTGAATCCGCGCAGCTTCGGGGTACGCATGATGCTGTTCAGGTTTCCGCCCTCGAGCCCGACGCGCACCTGGTAACGGGCCTTGGTGCCCTTGGTGCCGCGGCCCGCGGTCTTACCTTTGGAGCCTTCACCGCGTCCGACGCGGGTGCGGTCCTTCTTTGCCCCGGGAGCCGGTCGCAGATGATGCATCTTCAGCACCTGCGGGCGCACCTCGGTCACAGGCTCCGACGCTTTCTTTGCCGGAGCAACCGTTGTCGCAGTCGCCTTCGCCGCGGGAGCCTTCGCTACGCTGGCCTTTTTGGGGGCTGCGGCGGGGGCCTTGTCGGCCTTCGTTTCTTCAGC
>NZ_JANLVV010000308.1:0-6634 GCF_031364185.1 Salinibacterium sp.
ACGAGCGCCAGCAACGCCACAAGCCCCCCGGCCACCCCCAGGAGAATCTTTTGCTGGCGTGGCATCGCATGTGCCGGCACTGGCTTCGGCGAAACTGGGTTCGGTGGAACAGAGAGGGCAAGGGCATTCCCGGGCAGTGGAGGCAGCGAGTCGAACGGCAACGACGAGATCTGAGGCATCGAACGCGCAGAAGCCGAACCCGCAGCCAGCGACCCGGCAGACAGCGAATCGGCGGACAAGACGGTCGTGGCCGGCAGCTCGGTCGCGGGAGATATGGGCAGCGGAGGGCGGGTCATCATGGACATGGGCGGGCGGGACATGGGCGTCGGCAGATACTGTGGCGGCATCGCCGTCGTCGGTGGGTCGGCCGGAACGGCCGGCGCGCTGTAGTCAACGAACTTCGCGTCACCGAACAGCACGTCGATGTCGGACGTCCCGAAGTCTGACGTATCGGGCACCGTGGTCTCTGGCCCCTCCATCGCCGAATCCGGGAGCCCGAGAAGGCGGGCGCCCAGCACCTCCGTCACGCCCGGAAGCGAACTGTCGAGCGGTGGAACATAGGGCGGCGGGATCAATGGCGGCGGCACATACGGGGGTGGCAACAACGCAGGAGCACCCGCAGGCGGCGGTAGCGGGAACACACTTCGCGCGATCACCGGCGACGCGGCGGTCGGCACATCCCAGTCACTATCAGGCATAGAAGCGACGGCATTATCGGGCGCGGAAGCGGTGGCATTATCGGGCTTAGACGCAGCGGACTCATCGGGCGCGTCAGCGGCGGGGTTATCGGGCACCGTGGCACGGGGCGTTGCGGATTCCGTCGACACGATGGGCGCGGCACCGTCGGCGGCCGCGGGAGCGGCAGTCTCCTCACCGCCGCCTGGCTTCAGGTTCCAGCGAAATCCTCTGCCCTGGTCGCTACCGTCAGTCATCGGACTAGACCCAGGTCAGCTGTACCTGTCACGGGGCAAGACCCAGGTCCGCCAACCCGATGGCGGCGAGGTAGGGGTATCCGGCGGCTTCGATCCGCTCACGCGCGCCGGTATTACGATCGACGACCACGGCGACCGCGGCGATTTCGGCGCCCACCCTCAGCAGGGCTTCGACGGCGGCAAGAGGCGACCCACCCGTCGTGGAGGTGTCTTCAAGCACGATGACTCGCTTGCCAGCGAGTTCCGGGCCCTCGACCTGCCTGCCCCGCCCGTGATCCTTGGGTTCTTTGCGCACAACGAATGAGTCATACGCGAGACCGCGTGCCGCACCCTGGTGCATGATGGCGGAGGCGACGGGGTCGGCCCCCATGGTCATCCCGCCTACGGCTCGAACATCAGGAACGCCAGCGATGAGATCAAGCATCACCTGTCCGATGAGGGGCGCGACCCGGTGGTCGAGGCTCACCCTGCGAAGGTCAACGTAATAGCTCGCCTGTGCCCCGCTGGTGAGCGTGAAGTCGCCGTGAAATACCGCGTCGGCGGAGATGAAGTCGATGAGCTGTTGCCTGGCGTCGGTCACAGCCCCACACTACCGACTTGCACAGGATTCCAATTTGCACAGGATTCCGACTCGCACAGATTATGGGCGCTGTCCATCATCGGCCCAGTCACCGAGCCACATCACCGAGTCGGTCATCGGCCCGGTCACCGAGCCACGTTGCCGACGATCAGCAGCACGCTTGCTCCGACGACTGCCGCGAGCGCGACGACGGAGATCGCCACGGCTCGCCTGGTTTCCCGGCGGGTGGACCCCACCGTGTCGTCATCCCCAGGGCCGTCATCCCCAGGGCCATCATCTCCTGGCATGTGCCCACGATATTGGCCACAAGCTGGTGGTGTCGCGGCCCAGTTAGGGGGAGACACGGTCGTGGTTCCGGCTAGCGTGTGAGCATGCGTGTTGCCACCTGGAATGTGAATTCGATCCGAACCCGAGTGGGCAGGGTGGTGGATTGGATGCTTCGAGAAGACGTCGACGTGCTCGCGATGCAGGAGATCAAATGTAAGGATTCACAGTTTCCGTTCGAGCAATTCACGGAGGCTGGCTACGAGGTCGAGTTGCATGGGTTGAGCCAATGGAACGGTGTCGCGTTCGCCAGTCGCCTGCCGATGGAAGACGTTTCGATCGGCTTCAGAAGCGCCCCCGGCTTTGGTAAGCCCCTCGACGACGGCTCACTGCCCCAGGAAGCACGAGCCCTGGGCGTCACCGTGAGTGGGGTGCGATTGTGGAGCCTGTATGTGCCCAATGGTCGCGAACTCGACAATCCGCACTATGCCTACAAGCTCGAGTGGCTGGCAAAACTTGCCGACGAAACCCGCGGTTGGCTGGCCGCAAACCCAGAACAGCCCCTTGCTCTCATGGGAGATTTCAATATCGCGCCACTCGACATCGATGTCTGGGACATCGCCGCATTTGAGGGCCGCACCCACATCAGCCAGCCCGAGCGTGACGCTTTCGCAGCGTTCGGCTCTGTAGGGCTGATCGATGCGCTGCGCAGTCGAGGCATCGAGGGCTACACGTACTGGGACTACCAGCAGTTGCGATTCCCGCGAAACGAGGGGATGCGCATCGACTTCATTTTGGGATCGACGAAATTCGACGCGCTCGTGTCAGAACCCAGGATCCATCGTGAGGAGCGAAAGGGTGATGGCCCGAGCGACCACGTCCCGGTCAGCGTCGATCTCGCAGTTGAGCTTGAGGATGACGACGATCGGCCGATGTTCCTGTAAGAAGTTCCCGCAACTGCTCCTTCTGATAGCGATTAGGCCGCGTATATGCGACAAGCCGAATACAATGCGGGAATGGCCGATTCGAGCACCGCACCGCGAGGGCCAGCGTCGGCGTCGGTTCCCGCCACGGTACCGGCAGCTGGGCCGGCATCCATTGCGACGAGCAAAGTCGTCACCACGGTGTTCGATCGCGTTCTGGCGGCCATCCATGACGGCACTCTTCTCCCCGGGCAGCACATCAGCGATAGCGAGATCGCCGAGCAATTCGGGGTATCGCGCACCCCGGTTCGCGAGGCCATCCAGCGACTCCGCGAAATCGGGCTGATCGAGGCATCCCCGGGAAGATTCACCAGAATCGCCGACGTCACCCCCGAGCAGACCGAGCAGGCCTTCATCGTGTGGCGCGCCCTCTACTACGTGCTCGTCAACGAAGTAGTCGAGCGGGCGCATGCACGAGTGCTCAACGCCATGATCCGGGACAACGAGCAGTACACCGCGGCCTTGCCGACGCTCAATCCGCACGAGATCGCGCGGGCCACCCTCGACTTTTTCAGTCGGCTTCCCCCCGAGTCGAAAAATCTGGCCCTTCAGCGTGCCATCACCTCGGTCGTGCACATCATCAGGCTCGGAAGCCTGCACCTGCCCGAATACATCGATTTCCAGGCCCTGGGTGAGGCGCAAACTCTGTTAATCGAGGCGGTACGAACCAGGAATGTGTCGATCGGGCGCGCAGCCATGGCGGTGCTGGGCGACCTTCGCATCCCGCTGAAAGAGAACGAGCCGAAGGCCTGACCGTGGGCGTCAGGGGCGCAAAAGCACCTTTATCGCCCGACGCTCATCCATTGCGGCATATGCCTCAGCGACCTCGGCCAGGGGCAACTCCAGGTCGAACACCCGGCCCGGGTTGATGGCGCCTGACAGCACCTCGGGCAGCAGCTCGTCAATGTAGTTGCGCACGGGTGCGACACCACCGTTGGCGCCCACGTTGTTGCCGAACATCAACCTGATGGGCAATTCGGAACCCCCACTGGGCGCGCCAACGTAACCGACCATTCCGCCTGGACGGGCACTGCGCAGTGCCTGGTCCATCGACTCCATCGTGCCGACGCACTCGAGCACACAATCCGGCCCGATTCCGTCGAAGAGTTCTTTGACGCGAGCGACTCCCTCGGCACCGCGCTCCTCCACGATGTCGGTGGCGCCAAACTCGCGGGCGATCGCTTGCCGGTCGGCGTGGCGAGACATCGCAACGATTCGGGATGCCCCGAGGCGCGATGCTGCCAGCACTGCGCACAGTCCGACGGCTCCATCACCGACCACGACTACGGTGCTGCCCTTCGTGACGCCAGCCGAGACGGCGGCGTGGTGCCCGGTGCCCATCACGTCGGCAAGAGTCAGCAGGCTGGGGATGAGGTGGTCGGCCGGGAGCCCCGGAGTCGCGACGAGCGATCCGTCCGCATGCGGCACCCGCACGCGCTCACCCTGGGCGCCATCCGCAAAACCCCCGAGGCGGTCATCCGAACCCCACCAACCGCCGTGCAGGCATGACGTGCTGATCCCGTTGAGGCAGTTCGCGCAGGTCATGTCGCAGTCGTAGAAGGGGGCGATGACGAAGTCGCCCACAGAGATGGTGGTGACGTCGGGGCCGACCGATTCGACGATGCCGATGAACTCATGGCCGATGCGTTTCGGCTCGTTCGTCGGCGTGACACCCCGATACGGCCACAGGTCTGAGCCACACACACAGGCGGCAACCACTCGCACGATGGCGTCGCCTCCGGTGGAAAGAACGGGGTCAGCGACCTCGTCGAGCCTGATATCCCGTTCGCCATAAATCACTGTTGCGCGCATGCTTCGAGCCTATGCCGGAAAGTGGGCGCGCTGGAGCGCTTCGCGAGAGATGGTGAGGGTGCCTCGGGTGCTGGGGAATGCCGGGACAGCCCAACTGATTGCTATTGTGCTCGCCGACGGATGGAAAAGGTATTCTCCATGCAGAAATATTGTGCACATGTATTATGCATACATGACGAACACTTCGGAAAAAGCTACAGGGGTCCGCCTCGACTCTGAATCGCTTCGTGTATTGGCGCATCCGCTCCGGGCGCGATTGCTATCGATGCTGCGGACGGGCGGTCCAGCGACGGCAACAAATCTTGCCTGTGAACTTGGATCGAATTCGGGAGCGACTTCCTACCATCTTCGTAAGCTCGAGACTGTCCACCTCGTCACGGATACAGGCCAGGGTAAGGGCAAGCGGCGTCTGTGGCGGGCGGCGACGGCAAGCCACGAATTCAATCCCAGCGATTTCGTCGGCGACACGACGGCGGAAGCGGATTTGAGTTGGCTGCGTCACCATTACATCCTTAGTCTTGCCGGAGGCTTCGAGACCTGGCTCGACGCCGAGCAGTCTTGGCCAACCGCTTGGCGAGACGCTGCGGGTGCTGACGATGATGTTGTGACGCTCACCGCGGTGCAGGCTCGCGCGATGAGCATGGAAATCGATGAGGTCGTCGCCCGGTACCGGTCTGCCGGCGACAGTGACCCGCAGGCTCGTCGCATGTCAATCTGGCGGGTGCTCTACCCACTCGACGCGCAAGATCCCCCGCGAGACGGTGAACAATCGATGACACCGTGACGGCCCTTCGGGCGCGACGCTCTCTGCTGCTACTGACGTGCACACGATGGTTCCCGGTCGGCCTAACCATAGGGGTGACTACTCTCATCCCTCTTGAACGAGGGATGAGCCTCTCCCAGATCGGGGTGATCTTCGCAGTGCAAGGCTTCGTCATCCTCGGTCTGGAACTACCCACCGGTGGTCTAGCAGACGCCCTGGGGCGCCGCCCGATCCTTCTCGTTTCGGCCATCTTTGCGATTGGCTCAGCTGTAGTCTTCGCCTTCGCGGATACCTTTGCCGCGTTCGTTGTCGCGCTGGTCATGCAAGGAGTCTTCCGCGCCCTCGACTCCGGCCCCCTGGAAGCGTGGTACGTCGACACCGCCCGCGCATCTGATCCCCTCGTGCTGATTGAGGACGGGCTCGCCAAGGCAGGCGCCACGATGGGCCTGGCTATCGCCGCCGGCGCTCTCATTTCGGGTGGCCTCATCGCTTGGAACCCTGTGACCTCCGTTTCGGCGGTCAGTTTCCCCTATTGGTGCGCCATTCCCCTCTTTCTCCTCCACCTGGTAGCCACGGGTCTCCTCGTACAGGAACCAGGATTGCCGCCCCACGCGGGTCGTTGGAGGCACGCTATGGACTCCGTAATGTGCACACCCCGCGTCGTGGTGGATGGCCTCCGGACGCTGACCACCTCACGAGTGCTGCTAGCACTTGTCCTCGTTGAAGTGTTCTGGTCGGTAGGGATGATCGCATTTGAAACGCTCATGCCCATTCGACTTGCCGAATTGGTCGGCGGAGAAACCCAGGCCGGCACGCTCCTGGGGCCTGTATCAGCCGCAGCCTGGGGCCTGTTTGCGCTCGGTTCTGTGATCGCGCGCTTCGCTTCACGTCGCATCGGCGTTGCCTGGACAGCTCTCCTGGCTCGCGTGCTCAATGGTGCGTTCATCGTCGCCATGGGCTTGATGATCGGCCCGCTCGGCTTGATCACCGCTTTCCTGCTCACTTACACAATGCATGGCGCTGCAGGCCCCATGCACAACACACTTCTGCACCGACAAGCTGGACCGAGCAACCGCACCATCATCCTGTCAATAAACTCGATGATTGCGGGAGGCACCCGAAGCCTTGGACTTCTCGTGCTCGGTCCTCTTGCAGAAACTACAAGCACCACCGCCGCCATTCTTGCTGCCGGTGCCTTAAGCATCATCGGTGCAGCGCTCTACCTACCCGCGCGAGGCCAGGAACGTAAGGTGGCACAAATACCAGAGAGGGAATAGAAATAGATCCGAGTGAACTGATG
>NZ_JANLVV010000318.1:0-7121 GCF_031364185.1 Salinibacterium sp.
ACAAGGCGCTGGATTTCCTGCTCCCCGGGTGGGTCTGGGTGGTCGGGTTGAGCGTGCTAATCCCGGCGATGATCTTCTTAACGCCGTTGCTCACCATCGGCGCCCTCAAGGCTCGACGTGCACGCCGGCGTCGCACGGAGGGCGCCGGTCACGATCGGGTCGCCGGTGCCTGGCAGGAGCTCACCGATCGGTACTCCGAACTCGGCTACGCGGTGCCATCCAAACTCACCCGCACTCTGGTGGCTGAACGTCTCGAGAGCCAGGTTCAGGCGCCGGTGCCACTGAGGCTTCGCAGTCTCGCGGTGGCTACCGATGAGGCTGTCTTTTCGGGTCGCGACGTCGACGAGTCGCGCTCCGAGGTGGTGTGGACAGAGGCGATGGCCGCCGTGGAAGGCGCCCGGGCGACCCTCGGCCGTGGCCGCCAGCTAGTCAGTCGGTTCCGCATCCGTTCAGCCCGCGACTGGGTGGCGCGCACGAGCTCGTCACCGAAGCGAACCAACCGAGACACAGGTAGGGTCGAATGAAACTTAAGCTCACGCTGCAGCGCTCGTCGGGCCGCGTCAGTGACATCGTCGTCACAACGGATGCTGCGGCCACGGTCGGCGAGGTCGCCGCTGCGATTTCCGCGGTAGACCCGCAACGCCGCAAGGTCGACGGCCCGCTGCCACCTGCGACGCTGCAGATCGTCGACCCGACGGCCGCCGCACATAAACGGCTTGAACCCGAACTTGCAATCGGCGAGGTTCCGCTCGCCTCCGGCGCAACCGTCCTAATTGTGTCGCCCGACGGCGCTAACCCGGTCGCGCGCGCTCAGTCCACGGCTGTGCTTCGAGTGATCGAGGGGCCGGATGCCGGAGCGGAGTTCGCGCTTCCGATCGGTACGCGATATCTGGGTCGCGATAGAGGTATGTCTGACGTGACTCTTAGTGATCCACTTGTGTCCAAACGGCACGCACGAATAGACGCGTTCAACCACTCGATCCGCATCGTCGACCTCAACTCGGCCAATGGCCTTGAGGTCGATGGAGGTCTCGTGACCCGTATTGATCTTGGTGACAGGGCGGTCGTGCGCGTGGGGGATACCGTACTCGAGGCTCGAATCACTAGCGAACCCGCACCATCGGGGATCGTCCACGACGGTCCAGTCGCTTTCAATCGTTCGCCACGCGTCGAGAGCCGATATCCAGGGGAGGATTTCGTCGGACCCGTTCTTCCCAGCGACTCTGACCGCCAGCCGTTCCCCTGGCTTGTTCTTGCAGCACCCATGATTCTCGGACCCGTGATGTTCCTGGTGTCTCAGAGCGCAACATCCTTGATTTTCATCGCGATGTCTCCGCTTCTTGTGGCCGGAAACTTCCTTTCACAGCGCGCAACCCGCAAGCGTAAGCAGAAAATGGATGGCAGTAAGTTCGATGCCCGCTTCGACGATCTTTCCGCTCGGCTCAGCACGGAAAGAGACCTCGAACGCGAGGTACGTCTCGCCGAGATCCCGTCGACAATGGAGGTGTACGAGTCCGGGATGTCGCTCGGCCCGATGCTCTGGACGCGCAGGCCCGAGCACTGGCAGTTTCTGTCCCTCAATCTCGGCACGGGAACCCTGCCATCTCGAAACGCGATCACTATAAGTGGTGAAGAAGCGGCGCTTCCTGACTACCTTGACCGGTTGCGCGAGCTCATCGAAGAATACAAAGACGTCGATAGCGTGCCAGTAGCAGAGAATCTCCACTTCGCAGGCGCGCTGGGAGTCGTCGGAAGCACGGCAGCAGCGGCCGACTACGCCCGGGGACTTCTCGTGCAGGCGACCGGCCTGCACAGTCCCAGCGAACTCGTCGTCGCCGCCATCGTCAGCCCAGGGTGGACTGCAGAATTCGAATGGCTGAAGTGGCTTCCTCACACCGCGTCTGCTCATAGTCCAATCGAGGGTCGTCACCTCGCCAATAGCGCTGCCACCGGCGCGGCGCTTCTTTCCGCGCTCGAAGAACTTATTGCTGGCCGAAAGGCCAGGGCCGTCGACCGTGGCGCCGTCTCGATTGAGAAGTCCGCCATAGTGGCGGGAGCTACCGCCGGTGAAGGGGGAGCCGTGACATCCCCGCCGCCAAGTCCTACCCCTGCCATCGTCGTGATAATTTCTGACGATGCCCCAGTCGATCGAGCGCGGCTAGTACAGATGGCGGAGGATGCCGCAGACTCCGGTGTTTTCCCCATCTGGGTCTCCACAACCGCCGCAGGACTACCTGCTGTGGCCCGAACGTTCGTCACCGCGTCCGAGGTCTCGGGAGTGGCCTCTGTTGATTTCGTAAGGCTTGGTACCAAGTCAGTGGTTGTCACCACAGAGCCCATCAGCAGGGATATGGCTCTCGCCTACTCCAAGAGACTCGCACCCGTCCACGATGCGAGTGCGCTGCTGACCGACTCGAGCGACCTGCCCCGCACGGTGTCTATGCTCTCGCTTCTCGGCACCGACATCGCCGAACGTCCCGAGGTTGCGATCGAGCGCTGGAAGCAGAATGATTCCATCCACGATCGATCCGGCGGCCCATTCAAGCCACGCCGTGCCGGTCGCTTACGCGCAATCGTGGGCCAGTCTGGAGTAGACGCGATGCACCTCGATCTGCGTAACCAGGGACCCCATGCGCTTGTTGGCGGAACTACGGGTGCAGGAAAGAGTGAGTTTCTGCAGGCGTGGGTTCTCGGGATGGCGTCAGAGTCCAGCCCTGACCGCGTCACGTTCCTTCTCGTCGACTATAAGGGGGGCTCGGCATTTGCAGACTGCGTAACGCTGCCGCACTGCGTCGGTCTTGTCACCGACCTGAGCCCGCACCTCGTGCGACGAGCACTCACCAGCCTCCGAGCGGAGTTGCACTACCGTGAGCACCTGTTTAACCGAAAAAAGGTCAAGGATCTCATTGAGCTCGAGAAGTCCGGCGATCCTGAAGCTCCTCCTGCGCTGGTTCTCGTGATTGATGAGTTCGCTGCTCTAGCGAAGGAGGTGCCAGAGTTCGTCGACGGAGTTGTCGACATCGCTCAGCGTGGGCGATCGCTCGGTATCCACCTCATCATGGCCACCCAGCGCCCCGCCGGCGTCATCAAAGATAATTTGCGCGCCAATACGAATCTGCGCATCGCGTTGCGCATGGCGGACGAGTCAGACAGCCAGGATGTCGTCGGCGATAAGGTCGCGGCGAGCTTCGACCCGTCCATTCCCGGACGCGCGATAGCCAAGACCGGGCCGGGGCGACTAACGAGTTTCCAGTCGGCCTATGCCGGGGGGTGGACGACTAAAGAGGCGATCATCCCCACTATTGAGGTAGCCGATCTCCGGTTTGGTGCCGAACAGCTATGGCAGGCGCCGGAGGGACGGCCCGTCGATCTCCCCATTGACCAGGGACCCACCGATCAGGCACGGCTCGTGAAGCAGATTGTTGCGGCCGCCAGGATCGCAGATATCCCAAACCCGCGTCGCCCTTGGCTCGACGAACTTGCCCCGATTTTCGATGTCACACGGTTGAGCCAACGCACGGACGCTGAGATTGTGCTTGGTGTGACTGATATGCCTGATCAGCAGCGCCAGGAGGTGGCATGGTTCCGTCCTGACACAGATGGCCACCTTGCGATTTACGGCACCGGTGGATCAGGTAAGACGGTCACGTTGCGCACACTGGCCGTCGCGGCAGGTATTACTCCGCGAGGTGGCCCCGTCAATGTGTACGCACTCGATTTCGCAGGAAACGGATTGCGGATGCTCGATGCACTCCCGCACGTCGGCGCGATCGTCGGTGGTGATGATCAGGAACGGGTCATCCGGTTGCTCAAAATGTTTCGGGGCGAGATGAGTGAGCGGGCGGAGCGTTACGCCGCCGTCGATGCCTCCACGGTTACTGATTATCGACGAATAGCGAACGCCCCAGACGAGCCGCGGTTACTACTTCTTGTCGACGGATTTCCGGCCTTCAGGGCGGACTTCGAGACCGCGGGCGCCACGGCACCGTGGTACGGGGTTTTTCAGGACATCATCAGCGAGGGCCGCCAGCTCGGTATCCACGTCGCTCTCACCGCCGATCGCCCCGGCAGCGTTCCGACGGCAATCAGCTCAGGCATACAGCGTCGCGTGGTGCTGCGTCTGGCTGATGAAGCGGGCTATGCGATGCTCGACGAGCCAAGAGATGTGCTGAGCCCGACGTCCCCGGCCGGGCGGGCGATTGTGGGCGGTCGCGAAACGCAGATCGCAGTGGTCGGAGGCACGGCAAACGCGGTGGAACATGCCAGGGCCATCGCAGGCCTGAGCGAGGCGATCCTCCGGTCGGGCCGCACGCCAGCCCCTCTTATCGGGTCATTGCCGAAAGAGCTGGCGCCCTCACAGCTTCCCGCCAGCGTGGGAGGCAAGCCCACGCTTGGAATCTCAGACGACGACCTCGCCCCGATCGGTTTCGACCCGACTGGCGTGTTCATGCTCGCCGGCCCCCCGGCAAGTGGGAGAACCACCGCGGTGGCCTGGTTCGTCGCGAGCATCCGGGCTGCGCATCCCACTGCGCAATTTCACTACTTCGGCTCGGCTCGCTCGATCATCGGCACACGTGACGGCTGGATGACGGTGTCGCGAACACCCGAGGAGATCAACGAGAACGCCAAGAGGCTGTCGTCATCCATCGAGTCGGTCCCAGATGCTCCAAAGATCGTCATCGTGATCGAGGCGATCGCCGATTTCCTTTCCGGGCCCTCCGACTCCGCCCTCGTCGACCTAGTCAAGGCTGTCAAGCGATCAACCCACTTCCTGCTTGCCGAGTCGGAGACCTCAACGTGGAGCTCCTCCTACCCGCTTCTGGCTGAAATTAAGGGTGCCAGGGCAGGCCTCCTGCTTCAGCCAGAAACAATGGAGGGCGACATGCTACTGCGCACCGCTTTCCCGCGTATTTCGCGCGCTGACTTCCCTCTCGGTCGTGGTTTGTTTGTTGCCAGGGGGAAGGTCGTACGGGTGCAGTTGCCTTTTCTGTCATTGTGATGGCGGGTTATGGGCACTGCTACCCATCGACGTGTGATCATGTGTCAACTAATTTGAGAGTACGAACGTCGCGCACCTCGCGTGGCATACCACCTAAGGGGTTAAAGCCATGGCTAACATCACTGTCGACTACGAGCGCATCCGCCAGACTGCACAGCAGTTGGACACGGGGCGTGACCAGCTGACCCAACAGGTTGAAGACCTGAACCGCATCATCGGCGCACTCGTCGCAGATGGTTTCGCGACAACCGCCGCCTCGGGTGCGTACCAGGACACGTTCAATACCTACGCTCAGGGCGCGAAGGAGACCATCCGCGGTCTTGAGGGTCTTGCGCAGTTCTTGCGAAAGACGGCCGAGACTCTGCAATCCACCGACGAAGGAATCGCTGCAGCGATCCGTTAGTCGCCTCTGCTTCATTGGCCGGGGTGTCCATGTAGGCGCCCCGGTCTTCTCCGCCAGTCGTGCCATTCCAAAGGAAACATCGTGAGTGATTCATTGCAGGTGGATGTCGCCGCACTTCGTGCTGCAGCGAATTCCCTCAGGGGGGCAGCAGACAGTGTCCCAGTGGGCACCGCGGCAGATGCGTCGGGGTCGGGGAGTGCGGCGGTCGCGGCAGCCGTAGAGAACGTCAATATGTGGGCCAGGCTCTCAGGCCAGATTTTGGCCGGGAAGTTGCGCTCAGGTGCCGACACGGCAGACCTGGCTGCCACCACATTCGAACGGACCGACGCCGCCATGGCCTCGGCGCTGGCGGGGGGATAGTCATGGCGCAATGGGACTGGTTGCACCCGGGAGAGGGCAACGCCTCTAACCTCAGCACTTCTGTGTCGACGATCGCCTCAATCATGACAAAGATGCAGGCCGCGGAGGATGGCGCTGTCAGCTCGGTTAACGCGGTTACTGATGAGGTGTGGAGTGGTGAGGGAAGCGGCCCTTGGCGTGGGACGAATCGGGCGGTGATCTATTCGATCGCTCCGATCAGGCAGGTGCTTGCCGACGCGCAGTCTGCCATTAATGCGTATGTGTCTAAATTTAACTCAATCAAGAACCGCGCCGATGATGAGGTCGAGAAACTGCGTCGGGCCAACCATGTGTTGTGGTCGCTTCCTGATGTTGCGCCCCTTGATGTGGTGGGAGCGGCGGAGGTTCTTGCGGACAAAGCGAAAGCCGTACGTCACCAGGCTGAGGCTGAGATGGCGATCTTCAACCTTGCTGGCGAGCGACAGTCGGCAGACGACACACTCGTGTCGGCCATAAGTAGAGCCCTGCCGGCATCGTGGGATGATACAAGAAAAGCATTCCAGGCTCTCGGGATCTCCAGCGCGGATGATCTCACCGCGTCGACGATCGCGGCTGCGATGGCGGAGCTTGCGGCGAAGTACACCGACTCCGGAGGTGATGATCAGCAGACGCAGGCGGCCCTGACGGAACTGTTCGACGTGTATGGCACCGATGAGGAGGTCATGTCAGAGTTTTACCGGCAGTTGGGTGGCAGTGGGACGATTCAACTCATTGATACGCTCGGTGATCGATATGGGGAGAACCTCCCCACATCGAGTGATGATGCGGCGCTTTCCCTTGCTCAGGCCGTCCGGGCCGGGCTCTCGGTCGGCTCCGCGAACTGGACAAACAACGTCGCAGATCGTTTCGCCTCCACAATCCTGTCTGACGATGCGCTCAATGGATGGGTCGACGGCAACGCGGCAATCGCCTATCTCTTTTCCAACATCGCGAACGCGCCCATGGGCCCGGAGCTCGCACTCTCGGTGGCGAATGCCATTGATCTTATGGAGCGAGAACACGACCTGCCTCTGTCAAGCTATGACCCCCGAGCCAATCGCGGGGGTAACGTGCTCTATTTCGTGGAGAATCCGGAGCGTTATCAGGCACTTATCGACCATTCAGGTATGGATTTCACGCCCGGTCTGGTTGATGGCGCCGGTCGTGTCTTCGAGACTCTGGGTCTCTACCCCGAGCAGGCATTCGACTTCTTGGCGGACACTGGCAAGTCCCGAGAACGCATTGTCTATTGGTTTGGTGAACGCGATTGGGGCTTCCCTGACGGGTTTGAGGGACCGGCAGCGCTATGGTTTGGGGCCGCGCAGGTCGAGGGTGGCCCGT
>NZ_JANLVV010000321.1:0-7144 GCF_031364185.1 Salinibacterium sp.
TCTTGGGCCGCTTGCTGGGCGCGAGCGGCTCGCAATTGGCTAACACGCGCTTCTGCCTCGCGTACGGCGGCCATGCTCGAATCATAAGCACTCTTTTTCGATTCGAATTCCTGGCGGGCCACCAGCTTTTCTTCAAAAAGTTGCCTGGAGCGGTCGAAATCCTGCCGGGCGCGTTCCGAATCCGCTTTCGAGCGATCAATCGATGCCTGGGCAGACTTGATATTTTCGTCGGCTGCGTTTAAGCCGGCATCTGAAGCCGCAGACTCCGCTTCTGTGGTGGCAACATTGGCCTTTTGCGCAGCCAACTGCGCTTCGGGCTGGACGGATTCGAGCTTGGCCAACTGCTGACCCTTACGTACGCGCTGACCTTCCACCACGTTGATCTCCGTGATGCGCGACGCGCCATTCGCATTCGAGCCGATGTTGATGTAGTTGCGAGGCTTGATTTCGCCGGTTGCCGTACAGACCCTGCGAGAGGCCGCTGGCGAAGTCGATGAGTCGACGGGCATCCGGCTCACTCATTTGTGACAGGTTGATGATGACCGGTATTCCCTCTCGAAAATTCTCGGCGATCACCTGCGCGTCCTTGTACTGGCGAGGATGGACCGTGAGGATTTCATTCATCTCGGCCGCGGCGGGGCGAGAGTGGCCCGAACGTCGCATCGGGGTGACCGGCGCGCGATTCTGGGCAGCAGAGGGTGTGTGGTGGGCCACCGGGGCGACCGGAGCGGATGGTGCCTGCTCGTAGTCGTAGTCCTCATCCGCGAGGCCCAGGTAGACCATGGTCTTGCGCAGTGGATTTGCCATTTCATTCCTCCGAGTGGTGAAGCTTGTGATTCGAGATTAACCGGCCGTAGGCCGAATACCCGTGATTGCCGTGCCAATGCGCAGGTGTGTCGCGCCCTCGAGAATGGCGTCTCGGTAGTCACCGGACATCCCCATCGAGAGGTCGGATGCCGTCGGGGCCAAGACACGCAGACCGTCGGAGAGTGCACGTACGCCAGCAAACGCGGCGCGGGGCTCAACGCCGACAGGCGCGACGGCCATCAGGCCCCGCAACCTCAGCCCGTCGATCGACAACACACGCTCGGCAAGTCTCAGCACGTCATGTGGGGCGACTCCGCCTCGACCGGGATCGTCCGTGAGATTCACCTGCAGGAACACGTCGAGCGTGCTCCCCACGAGAGCGTCGGCCAGCGAATCCCTATCCATCGAGTGGAGCACATCGATGTACGACGCCACTTGCCGCCCCTTCTTGGACTGCAACTGGCCCACGAAATGCCAGGTCGCATCGAGGTCAGAGAGCTCGGCAACCTTCGGCTGGGCCTCCTGGTGACGTGACTCCCCAAAATCATGCACACCGAGCGCGTGCAGCTCCCGCACCAGCGACGCCGCATGAAATTTCGTGACGACGATGGTGGTGATGGTCGAAACATCGCGGGATGCCTCTCGTGACGCATCCGCGACTCCGTCACGGACGCCCTGCAGCCGCTCGGCCAGCGTCGCACCCTCGTTCACCGACGACTACTTGAGGAAATCGGGGATGTCGAGATCAGACTCGTCGTCATCGAAACTGCGGTCGACCGGAGCCGCACGTACCAGGCTGGGTTCGGGGCTCCAGGGCTGGGTCTCGGCCAGCGGCGGAGAACCGGCATCAATCGCACCGCTGGGCGTTGCCGTTGCTTCGGGGATGACGTAGTTAGTGCGACGAGTCTCACCGGGCCTGATCTGCGGGGCACCACCATCGAACCCGGCAGCAATGACCGTCACTCGTACTTCGTCACCCAGGGTGTCATCAATGACGGCACCGAAAATGATATTGGCTTCGGGATGCACGGCTTCCTGAACAAGTCGTGCGGCGTCATTGATTTCAAAAATTCCCAGATTCGAGCCGCCCTGGATCGACAGCAGCACACCGTGCGCACCCTCGATCGAGGCTTCGAGAAGGGGGGATGCGACGGCCAGCTCGGCCGCCTTTATGGCGCGGTCGGCGCCGCGAGCAGATCCGATACCCATCAGCGCCGAGCCAGCACCCTGCATGACAGATTTGACGTCGGCGAAGTCAAGGTTGATCAGCCCGGGCGTGGTGATCAGGTCCGTGATGCCCTGCACCCCGGCGAGCAGCACCTGGTCTGCGGTGGCAAAGGCTTCGAGCATGCTGATGCCGCGATCGCTGATTTCAAGGAGGCGGTCGTTGGGCACGACGATGAGAGTGTCGACCTCGTTCTTGAGGCTGTCGACGCCAATCTCAGCCTGTGAGGAACGGCGTTTGCCCTCGAAGCCGAAGGGCTTGGTCACGACACCGATAGTCAGCGCGCCAATCGACTTTGCAATGCGCGCGACGACGGGCGCGCCGCCCGTACCCGTTCCGCCGCCCTCCCCCGCGGTGACGAAGACCATGTCGGCCCCGGCCAAGGCCTCTTCGATCTCTTCCGCGTGATCCTCGGCAGCGCGACGACCGACCTCGGGGTCTGCGCCGGCACCCAGGCCACGAGTGAGTTCGCGACCGACGTCAAGTTTCACATCAGCGTCGCTCATGAGCAGCGCCTGGGCATCCGTGTTGATAGCAATGAACTCGACGCCTCGCAGGCCGAGTTCGATCATCCGGTTGACGGCGTTCACACCGCCACCGCCGATGCCCACTACCTTGATTACCGCCAGGTAGTTCTGGTTTGATGTCACGTTCCGGCCTCCACTGCCCCTGCGATTGCTCAATCTGCCCGTTGCAGACCCTCAACCTCAACTTGAGGTATAAAGTTATGCTCAGTATGCATTTCCTGTGATGAGGGTAGGTCGGCCATGACCGCGCATCACGTAACGGTGCCAGCGTGTCGGATGTCTGCGATGAATATGGCGCAGGGCGCTCGTTCCGCAGCGGCGCCGAGTCGCTCAGCGCACGCGGATCAACTCGGGCGGAATACCCCGTTGCCAGGTGCGGAGACATCGAACACGCCAGGCTGCGCCGGATCCGTCAGCCTGATCAGTGCGGCCAGCAGAGTCGCCTTCCGGGCGGAGTCGTCGGCACTGCCCCACGTCACACCCTGGCCGACACCGGAGAGTACAAGAGAAACATCGTCTCGAGTGCTCGCCGAAATGCTGTCGACCTGCGCGAGCAGTTCGGGCGGAAGCGCCACCAACACCGCGACCATGGAGGTGAACGCCGGACCGGTAGTGTCACCTCCGGGCAGGTTGAGCACGGGGACACCGGGGATCCGCTCGGCAGACTGCTGAAGCACGATCCCGGCCGGATCGACGAGATTGAACATCGCGCCGACCTTGACCGACCCAACCGGGGCGCGTTCGGTGATGTGAATGAGCAGCGTGCCCGGCGGAACAATCTCAGTGACGTAGCTGCGGATCAGTGGGAAAACTGCGAGGTCCCTGGTAACAGTGCCGAAGTCGAGCAACGCCAGCGGAGTGCCCAGCTGTCCATCGACTGCAGCATGCACTTCCGCCGAATCGATGCGGGAGGTGCCATCCACGGTGATGGTGCGCAGGGCGAGAATCGGCGAGTAGACAGCGACCACGACCAGCGCGACCAGCGTCGCCAGCAGCCCACCTACCGCAGCGAAAGCGACCCTTCGGTTGCGGGCACGTCGGGTGAAACGCCTAATCTCGGCGCGTTCGAACCTGCGCCTCGCGCGCGCGGCACGACGCAGTTCGGCGCGACTGGCGGCGTCGGGTCTGGTCTCTCGACGGGACGCGCCATGAATCCGGCGCTGGGCGCGCGCGGCCGAGGTCCGCGACCTCGCCGCGCCCTCGGGGCGGGCCTCGGGGCGGGCCTCTGGTAGGCCCACCGACCCCGGTCGTGGCGGCGTAACCCGTTCTGGCCTGGGCGCGCTCGCGGTGGTCGAACGCCTAGGTTTCGGGTTGCTGCGTTGAGTGCCACGAGGAGCCGGGTGGCGGGCACCCGGGTCGAAACCGTCGGGGCGTTTCACGAGCGCCTCAGTCTTTTCATGGGGAGTCTGATTTTTTCATAGGAGCCTAGTCCGGTGGTGTCGCGCGGAGCGACGCGAGTAGCTGAGGGACTATGCGGTACACATCCCCGCAGCTCAGCGTCATGATCAGGTCCCCAGCTCGCGCAATTGACGCGGCGCGATCGGCGGCCTGCTGCCAATCGGGCAGATAGTCGACTCGGCGGGAATCCTCGAACCGCTCCGACACGGTGGCGCCGGTGACGCCGGGAATCGGATCTTCTCGCGCACCGAACACGTCGAGCACGATCGTGTGGTCGGCGAGCTGCTCGTAGGTTTGCGCAAACTCGCCTGCCATCACCTGGGTACGGCTGTACAGGTGCGGCTGGTGCACCGCGATGATCCTGCCGGCTCCGACGACGCTGCGCGCGGCCGCCAGCGCGGCCGCCACCTCCGTGGGATGGTGTGCATAGTCGTCATACACGCTGACGCCCCGCACCGTGCCGTGAAGCTCAAAACGACGCTCGGTGCCGCCAAACGACGCGATGCCATCGAGCGAGGTACAGGGGTCGAAGCCCAGGCCGACGAGCACGGCGAACGCACCCGCCGCGTTCAGGGCATTGTGGTGGCCGGGGACAGTCAGTCGAGCCGAATAGTCCTGCCCCTGCCACGAGAGCGTGAACGCAACAGGACCGTGCGTCACGATCGAGTGCACGCGCACATCTGCCGCGGCATCCTCACCAAATGTCAGGATGCGCTTGTGCTCGAGCTGTCCGGTCACGCGGAGTGCGCCCGGATCATCACTGGAGATGACCACCAGCTCGCTCGCTCGCTCGGCGAACGAGACGAACGCGGCGTCAAACGCGTCGTGGTCGCCGTAGTGGTCAAGGTGATCGGCGTCGACGTTGGTGATGAGCGCAACTGCGGTGTCATAGAGCAGGAACGACCCATCCGACTCATCGGCCTCGACCACAAACAGGTCACCCTCGCCAGACGACGAGCTCACCCCTAAAGACTGGATCACTCCCCCATTGACGAAACTCGGCCGCGCATCGAGTGCCAGCATCGCGGTGATAATCATGCCGGTGGAGGTGGTCTTGCCATGGGCGCCAGCCACCGCGACGAGCCGTTTATGATTAATGAGCCAAGCCAAAGCCTGCGAACGATGCAGCACTGGGATTCCCCGGCCCACGGCCTCGAGATACTCCGGGTTGTCTGGCCACAACGCCCCCGTGTAGACCAGCGCGTCAACCACACCGACATTCGCCGCGTCATGACCGATCGACACCGTCGCCCCCAACTCGCGCAGGATGCCCGTGTTGTGGTTTTCCCCGCGATCCGACCCGGTGACGTCGTGCCCGGACTCGAGAAAGAGCCTCGCGATACCGCTCATACCACTGCCCCCGATGCCCACGAAGTGCACCGCACCCAAGGTGGCGGGCAGAGGCATGGTGAGGTCAGGATGGATCATCGGATTGATTTTACCCGGTCGAACCTAATTTGCCGCGAGGGCGCGACCGATGAGCTCAACCATCCGGTCGGTGCCGTCGAGGGCACCGGTGGTTGCCATCCGGACGGCCATGTCGGCGATGGCTGCCCTGTCGCGCAGCAGCGGAACGAGGTCGGATGCTACCCACCCCGGAGTGAATCGAGCGTCAGCAACGAGTATTGCGCCGCCCACATGCACGGCGCTGCGCGCGTTGAAGCGCTGTTCCCCGTTACCGATCGGATACGGCACAAACACTGCCGGAACGCCGAGCGCCGCTGCTTCCGCCACCGAAGACGTGCCCGCCCGCGACAGGGTGAGGTCGGCGACAGCGAGGGCCAGGTCCATTCGGTCCGCATAGGTGAGAACTCTGTACCCTGCAAGATGTGGATCGGTTACGGCGTCGCGATACGCACCGGTCACGTGGATGACCTGCCAACCCACCCCGAGAATCAGGGTTACCGACCGCGAGATCGTGTCATTGATGCTCTTGGCACCTGATGACCCTCCGGTCACAAGCAGAGTTGGCCTGGCCTCATCCAGCCCAAAGAAGTGGATGCCCTCCCGCCGCGCCGCGAATCGATCCAGTTGCTCAATCTCACGCCGAAGCGGCATGCCGACGAACGTGCCGCCCCTGATCTTCGTTCCTGCAAACGCGACCCCGACGTGGGAGGTGAAGCAGGCGCCGAGCCGGTTGGCTAACCCCGGACGGGCGTTCGCTTCATGGATGGCCAACGGGACGTTCTCAGCGCGGGCAGCCAGGTAGGCGGGGGCAGAGACGTACCCCCCGAAGCCGACAACAACGTCCACCGCGCGATCACGGAGGATCGCGCGGACGGCGTCGATCGTGCCTCGGAGCGCCTTCGGAAAAGCCAGCGCTGCGGAATTCGGTCGACGCGGCAGCGGCACGCGGTCGATGGTCAGCAGCTCGTAGCCACGCTCGGGTACGAGGCGAGCCTCGAGCCCCTCTTTTGTTCCCAGCACGAGAATGACAGAGTCCGGTTCGCGTTCACGCAGACGATCGGCGACGGCGAGCAGAGGATTGACGTGACCGGCGGTTCCACCGCCAGCAAGGAGGTATGTGGTCATGCGCGCGAGCGTACTCGCTGCGATGCCATCGTGCGCGACCGTTCTGCCGGGCTCTGCCCGATCGTCTCGCCGGGCCGAGTGGATGATCCCCGCGCGAACGACAGCACAATCCCGATTCCGAGAAGATTTGCGATCAGAGCGGTTCCACCCGCAGAAATCAGGGGCAGCGGCACCCCCAGCACCGGAAGCACCCCCAACACCACCGCGATGTTCACGAAGGCTTGGCCGATCACCCAGACCATGACCCCCGCGGTCACAATCCTGGCGAAGCTGTCGCTGCTGGCACGGATAATGCGAATGAACGCTATCGCGAGCACCACAAACAGCACCAGGACGACGATCGCGCCGACGTACACCAGGACCTGCACCAGGGCGACCACCTCGGCCCCGAGCACCAGGTAGCAGCCGGCGAGCGCACCCAGTGCCGCCACCAGCCACAGCGCGGCGTGCACGACCTGTCGGCTGACGACGGCCAGCATCCCGGACGCCCAGGCCGTCAACCCCAGCAGCGCGAACAGCACATCGCGCGACGTCACGACGCTGAGTCAGGCGTCACGGGTCTGGCCGGCTTCATCGACGCGGCGACCTCCTTGGGCACGGCGGCGCCGGCTTCGGCTGCAGGCGGCGCGGGGACGGTTGGCATCCACTGTCCGAG
>NZ_JANLVV010000002.1:0-5448 GCF_031364185.1 Salinibacterium sp.
AGCAAGCGCGCCAACCCAGGCCGCGCCACCCAGCATCGCCGGAACCCACACCGCCACCGCGTGCCGCCCGGGCCTGCGCCACGCTCCGGCGCGCGTGGCCAGCGCGACCCCGACGCCTCCCCCGATGATGACAACCACTCCGGTAGACACCAGAATGCTCACCCCCGTGAACCGCCCCATGATCATGGATGCCAGCACCACCAACACCGTCAGCACCCCGACCGCGGGCACACCAAACAGGTGCCCGAACCGCCGACTCGCGAGCATCACCCACGGCAGCGCGCACACGCCGATGACGGCGAACGGGATGAGGGCGGTCACGATCTACCTGCGCGCGGGCAGCGGCGGCGCGGGCGAGATCATGGTGTCAGCGTAGTTGGGTCGTGCGGGCCGGGATCGAGCGCGCCCGTTCGGCGCCACCGCCGTCGTGCGCACGACCGCGCTCGCGTCGAACGAGCGCGCTCGACTAGTGCTGGCGCCGTCCGCGCAACAGTGGTTGAGATCTCCTACGCGGCAGACGCGCGGGCACTTCGGAGGCACAAACCGAGACGCTACCCCCGAAAAGGCGACTATCCCTCACCTGAGTCCCACTGCTACCGTCTCTTTGTGGTTGCCGTCTTGGGCTACTGCACTCGGGGGAGCGCATCATGGCAGCAGGTCATTCGGCAAACAGCGAAGCGACGCGTCAGCGGCTGATCGCCGAACAGCACGATTTTCTCGCGTCAAAAGCTCACCAGATGCATCGCAATTACCCGGCTGCGGCCGCCACCGAAGAACGTTTGGGCGATATGCTCATGCCTCTTGAAGATCAGGGTTTCTTCGTCCTGACTGATCGCTCCTGGCCAGGTTCATCCAGGGCCCAAGTCGATTTCGTACTTGTCGGACCGTCCGGTGTCTTCGTCGTGGATGCAAAGTCGTGGGGCAACCTGACGGTACAGTCCGATCGGGTTTTCCAGGGCCAAGACGATGTCACCGACCGGTTCGAGAACCTTGCCACGCTAGCTCCCGGGGTTGAGGCGGCCCTTGCCGAGGTGGGAGTTCCCGCCGGGGAGGTTCGCACGGTCGCTGTGTTCATGAACAAGCGAAACATTCACGGTCGAGTCGGCAGCATTGATCTCATTGGCGAGGATGCCGCACCGCACTATTTCCTTCGGCGTGGAGGTCGACTTGACCCCGTCCAGGTTGCGATCGCATTGGCCGCAGTTGAAGATCACTTTCCGCCCTATATCGCCCGAAATATCCCCTTTGAGCTGACAATTTCGGCACCGGTGATCCCGGTAGAAACAGACGACGCACTGATCACAATTGAAAGCATTGAGAACGCACTTCTAGAGGGAATTCTCGCCAAACCAATTGAAGAATGGATGGCGTTCCTCCATCCGGATCAGGCTCGACTGGCCCGCAGATCATTCAACGGGCCGTCGCGTATTCGGGGCGCTGCCGGCACCGGCAAAACTGTCGTGGGGCTGCACCGCGCGGCGTTCATCGCTCGGACGCGACCCGGCAAGGTTCTCGTGACGACATTCGTCAAAACCCTACCCGCCGTGCTCAATTCGCTCATCGGTCGAATGGCACCGGAAATTGCAGATCGGGTCGAGTTCTCGGGCATCCATTCGTTCGCATTGAAGATATTGCGCGATCGAGGCGTCGCCGTAACTGTAGATGCCGGAAAGGCTGATCAAGCTTTTAATTCGGCCTGGCGAGCAATAGGACTGAAGGGCGAACTCGCTCAGCTCGATACGGATACGAACTACTGGAAAGACGAGGTCGTCGTTGTGATAAAGGGTCGTGGCCTTACCGACTTCGAGCAGTACGCGGGCCTTGCTCGGGTAGGGCGCAGGCGAGGGCTCACAAACCCCCAAAGAATCACAGTGTGGAACCTCTATTGCGCTTATACCGCTGAACTTCGACGCCGAGCCGTCCACGACTTTGCCGATGTCATCCTTCTCGCTGAACAGTCTTTGAAAAACCAACCGCTCGATGGGTACAGCGCAGTTGTCGTCGACGAGGCACAGGATCTAACGTGCGCCATGATTCGTATGCTTCACGGCTTAGTCGGCGATCGTCCTGACGGGTTGAACCTTATTGGCGACGGTCAGCAGACGATCTACCCTGGGGGATTTACCCTCACGGAGGCCAACGTTTCGATCGCGGGTCGAGGCGTGGTCTTGACGAAAAACTATCGCAACACCTCCGAGATCGTAGAATTCGCCGCGAGCCTTGTTGCAGGCGATGAGTTTCTCGACATCGAGGGTGCTAGTTCCATAGGTGACAAGCATGGCGAGGTCGTGCGGCACGGTGCGGCGCCGTCAATCAACAGGTTCGCATCTCGAACCCTGCACGATGCGTCAGTCGTGCAGCACGTTCGTCGTCTGCTCGAGACGGGAAGTCAGCCGGGTGACATCGGAGTACTTGCCACCACAAATTGGGTAGCCAAGGACATGACGAAGGCACTCGCCGAGGCACAAATCCGATCGATCGACCTTCACGATTACAACGGCACATCGAGTGACTACGTGAAGGTAGGGACAATCAAGCGCGCCAAAGGCCTTGAGTTCAAACAGGTGCTCGTGGTGCGCACTGCATCCCATTTACTGGAGACGTCGTCGGGAGAAGCCGATACGTCTGTCTTCGAGAAGCGCGAGCTCGATCGCCGAGAGTTGTACGTAGCCATGA
This sequence comes from Salinibacterium sp., assembly GCF_031364185.1. Taxonomy (NCBI): domain Bacteria; kingdom Bacillati; phylum Actinomycetota; class Actinomycetes; order Micrococcales; family Microbacteriaceae; genus Salinibacterium; species Salinibacterium sp. The sequence continues at coordinate 2,677 of NZ_JANLVV010000002.1, forward strand.
CTCGCGCGCGGGATGGGCTATGGGTTGGGGTCGCGTGACGGTTCGCGCTTCGAGACCGCTGCCAATAGCAACCACACGGGCGTGAAATTTAGCACTTGCAGCTGTTCAATTCGACGGCAGTTCGTTTGCTACTGCTCTACCATCAGGGTTGCCGTCACTATCGAGAGGTAACACGATGCCCGAACCGACTGAAGCTACCGAGGATGCACCACTGATCGACGAGAGCGAAATTGACGACGAAAATCTTCTCGGGTCCGTTCCTTCGAATTCGTTGTCCTACTTCGGTGCAGATTTTGACGTGGCGGGACTCGTTCGCCGCTTGGATGCGAGAGACATCTTTGTCCCGCAGTACGACCCTGATGGATCAGACGGGTCGGCTATCGAAGGTTTTCAAAGGCCTCACGTCTGGCCAGTGAAGCGCATGGAGGAATTTATAGAATCTCTGTTGCTGGGCTGGCCCGTGCCCAGTATTTTCTTAGTTCTTGACGCCGATCAGCGCTATCTAGTCCTCGATGGACAACAGCGGATCAACACACTCGCGCACTTTTACAAGGGCTACTACCCAGACGGGAAAGTATTTGAACTGCGCAACGTCGCTGAGAATTTGAAGGGAGTTACCTACGTTACTTTGTCACCTGAGGCACGCCGAAAACTAGACAACACCTTTATCCAAGCCACGGTTATCGAGCCGAAGGGTGTACACGGGCCTGACGCTGTCTATCGGCTATTTGGCCGCTTGAACAGCGGCGGAATGATGCTAACTTCGCAGGAGATTCGCGTTGCTCTCTACCGAGGAGCCGCAACTAACCTGATCCGCGAGCTGAACCACGACATCAACTGGCGACGGCTGTTCGGCGCACAACACAAGCGCCTGAAAGACCACGAGCTCATCTTGCGGGTTTTGGCAATGCTCGAAGTCCTTCAAAAAGTCGAGAACCGCTGGACGGAGGCCAGCGTCACGTCGAGCGCATACAAGCCCCCTCTTTCAGATTTCTTGAATGCATACCTAACCCGCCACAAGGAGTTGTCAATCGACCGAATCGGAAAGTTGTCAAAACTCTTTACTGCGGCTTGCGAGTCGCTCGTGATCGCCAGCGACGTCGACGGCCTCAAATACTCGGGAAGCATAAACGCTGCGCATGTGGATGCATTGCTGTCAGCAGTTATGTGGGAAATGGCCCAAAACGGATCAGTGGACCCATCACGGATCGTAGCCGCAGTCGGGATCCTCAGGGCAGACTCAAGCTACGAAAATTTTATAACGAAAAGCACCTCGCACCGCGACAGTGTTCTTGGCCGTCTCAGGCTTGCATCAGCCGCGATCTCGCGGCTGAGCTAGTGGTGGAACCGAATCCACGACTCGAGGCTCTGAGTCTCCACGATGGACTTCAAGCAGAGTTTTCTCGACACAAGGATCTTGTCAGCCTCCTACCTATGAAGAACTCCAAGTTACAGGTGGACTCCCGCGCATACCTATGTCTGAGATGTGCTGGTTTTCTTGAGCAATTAGTCTTCCTCACAGTTAAAGCATTTCTGGTGCGTACTGCGTCCGGGCCTGCCTTGGCATTTTCCAGGAGCTTCTTCAGACAAGCACCGAATCTCACCGCAGCTGCTTTAGATGGTGTTTTCGAACGGTTCGGCTCAGAGCACAAAGTCAAATTGTCATCATTTATGACTATCGGTCGGCACGACACGCTGTCTGACTTGATGTCGATTCGAAACCTAGTAGCGCACGGACAACTGGTCGGAAGTGGTGCAAAACTCGACCCGACCCGATACGTAAAGTTTTGCGGTGATTTCTATCTTTGGTGTGTCGAGATGTATTTCGAAGAATAGACGGAGCTTGCTGCCTACGGCGTTGATTCGCATCTAAGTTGATATGCAGTTGATTAGGGCACGCGCCCACGTCATCGCAGAGATGTCGGCGCTATCTGGAATGCTTGGGCACAACAAACAATGAAGGTCGGCTCGACATGATTCCATCTCAACTTTCAGTACTTGAAATCTGTGCCGGTGCGGGCGGACAGTCTTCTGGACTCGAGCAGGCAGGATTTGGCCATGCGCTTGCGGTGGAGATAGATAGGGATGCCGCAGCAACGCTGCGCCTTAATCGGCCAGATTGGAATGTACAAGAAGGTGACGTCAAGGACGTTGATGGACAAAAATATCGCGGTATAGATCTCTTGGCTGGCGGTGTTCCCTGCCCCCCGTTTAGCGTTGCCGGCAAGCAGCTCGGTGCAGATGACGAACGCGACCTATTTCCCGAGGCGCTACGGCTTGTAAAGGAAGCGAAGCCCGCTGCGGTGATGCTTGAGAATGTGCGGGGGCTCGCTTCTGAAAGATTCGCTCCATATCGCCGACTAGTGCTTGCTGAACTTGAGTCGCTTGGTTATTCGGCAGATTGGCAATTGCTGTATTCGAGCTCGTACGGTGTTCCGCAGTTACGACCGCGATTCATACTTGTCGCGTTTAGGGGCGAGTTTGGAAGAACTTTCAAGTGGCCAAAGCCGATCGGGACACCTCCGACAGTTGGCGAGAAACTTTTTTCGTTGATGAACGCACACGGCTGGCGAGGCGCAAGCAGGTGGGCAGCGAACGCTGACGGGGTGGGTCCGACTATCGTCGGCGGATCGAAGAAGCACGGCGGTGCCGACCTCGGGCCCTCGAGGGCAAAAGCGGGCTGGCTGGCGTTAGGAGTGGATGGGCGCGGAGTTGCAGATGAGGCACCCTTCGCCGATGCCCCGATCGAGCTGCTGCCGAAGCTGACAAATC